>JBEBBB010000286.1:0-4792 GCA_041158605.1 Pseudomonadota bacterium | reverse complement strand
GGGCAGTCGGGTTCGTGCATGGGCACCAGCGGCAAGGCGAGCAAAAGTTCGTCCTCTAACAAAGCACCCAAATCAAAACGCGGCACAAAAGCCAGCACGTCCTCTTCGCTGTCTTCGTCTTCCGCTTCTGCGGTGGCCTCGTCAGACACAAACCGGAACCACCGTTCCAGCGCAACGGGCTGCCAAAAAGGCGACAAACACCGCTGGCAGACCTGTGGTGCGTGGCCTTCGGCACACAGGTGCAGCCAGAGTTGATCCGCACCCCCCACCACGGACCGCAACTCCGCCCGGGCTGTCCAACGGATACCGCCCCCCCCTTCACCCCCACCCGCGGAAAGGCGCGCAAAAGCGGTGACGGGCGTCAGCCCTTCCAGCAACACCCCATCACGGGCCAAGTGGCGCAAATCCAGGGCGTGGGGTGGCTGTGACAAAGGCATGGTCAGAAAACGGTCTAAACCCTTATTTTAGGCGCCGGCTGCCTATACTCACCCCATGAACATCGCCGACCTGCGCAAAAGTTACGAACGCGCTGAGCTGGGTGAAACCGCCTCACACGCCGACCCCTTACAACAATTTGACCAGTGGCTTCAAGAGGCCATCCAAGGCCAAGTGCCCGAACCCAACGCCATGACCCTGGCCACCGTCGGGCACAACCTGCGCCCGAGCACGCGGGTGGTGCTGATCAAGGGTTATGACAGCCAGGGCATCGTCTGGTACACCAACTACAGCAGCCGCAAGGGGCAGGAACTGGCTGGCAACCCCTACGCCGCCCTCCAGTTCCACTGGGTGGAGTTGGAGCGGGTGGTCCGCATTGAAGGTGTGGTGGAACGCGTGGACGCCACCGAGAGCGACGCCTACTTCAACAGCCGCCCATTGGACTCCCGCATTGGCGCCTGGGCCAGCCCCCAAAGCCAGGTCATACCCGGCCGTGGCACCCTGGTGGCCAACGCTGCCAAATACGGCGCGCAATTCCTGCTCAACCCACCCCGCCCACCCCACTGGGGCGGCTACCGGCTGGTCCCCGACACGTGGGAGTTCTGGCAGGGGCGCAAAAGCCGCTTGCACGACCGGCTGCGCTACAGCCTGACCGGCGGCAGCTGGTTGCGCGAACGCTTGGCACCCTGAGCCAGAAGCCCACCACGCAACTGGTTCAGGGCAGGCGGGCGATGGTTTGATCGGCCACCCGGGCCAAATCCGCAGGCGAGACCCGCTCTGGCAGCAGTTCGGCCAAGGGGTGCAGCACAAAAGCCCGCTCCCGCCAACGGGGGTGGGGCAACACCAAATCGGGTGACTGCACCATGGCGTCGCCGTAAAACAACAGGTCCAGATCCAGGGTGCGGGGGGCGTTGCGGTAAGGCCGCTCACGGCCCGCCCGCGCCTCCAAGGCCTGCAAGGCGTGCAACAAAGCGGGGGCGCTGAGACGGGTTTCAAGCCGTGCCACCGCATTGATGAAATCGGGCCCGGCGGCCTCCCATGGCGCCGTGCGGTACAAACTCGAGGCGGCCAACAAACGGCTGTCGGGCAAGGCGGCCAGGGCATCCAGCGCCCAATGGACCTGGGCCACAGGGTCACCCAGGTTCGCGCCCAAACCCACGCAGGCCAGAACGGGTTCTCTCACCCCTGGTCGCCCGCCCCGCCCGCGCCCTCACCACCACCGTTGGGCTTGCGGCGCCGGCGGCGGCGTTTGCGCGCGGGCGCATCGCTGGCGTCGGCATCGGCCGCGCCAGTTGGCTCCCCACCTGGAGCGTCCAGGTTGTCCACTGTAGGTGCCTGGGCGCCATCGGCCGGTACGCGGTGGACCTTGGGGCCCCGTTTGGGAGCAGCTCGGTTTTTTTGCTGTTCCAAGCGCACGGCCTCGACCATGTCGCGGCGAACCGCATCGCTGGCGGTGCTGAAGGTTTCCCACCAGTGGGCCATTTCCTCAGCCACCTCGGCGACTTGGGCCCGCAAGCGCAAAAAGTCGAACCCGGCCCGGAAACGGGCCTGCTCCACCAGGGTGTAAGGCGTCTGGCCTTGGCGTTTGTCGAAACGGGGTTGCATGACCCAAATTTCACGCATGTCGGCACCCAATTTGCCACGCCCCGACACGTCACCGATGCGGGCTTCAAACACCTCATCCACCGACTCTTGCAAAGCCGGGAATGGGGGCACACCTTGGTTCTGTCGGCGGGCCCAGCCCTCGCGCACATCAGACCACAACACACAAGCCAGCAAAAAGCTGGGTGCCACCGGTTTACCCTCGCCCACGCGCCGGTCGGTGTCTTGCAGGGCCAGTCGCACAAACGGGTCATCGGCGCGCTGCACAACCAGGTCCAACAAGGGGTAAATGCCTTTGGCCAGAGGGGTGTTGCGCAGCTGTTGCACGCTGGCAATGGCATGGCCGGTTTGCAACAGTTTGAGCATTTCATCAAACAGCCGGCTTTGGGGCACATCGCCCAGCAAGCCCAAAGAAGGCACCATGGCCGCTTTGGTTTTGTCGTCGAGCTTGAACCCCAAGACACTCAGCTTGGCCCCAAACCGGACGGCCCGGATGATGCGTACAGGGTCTTCCCGGTAACGCACCGCCGGGTCGCCAATCATGCGCAGCACCCGTTTTTGGGCGTCGCGTATGCCGTGGTGAAAGTCGACCACGGTTTCGGTCTCCGGGTCGTAGTACATGGCGTTGATGGTGAAATCGCGGCGGGCGGCATCGTGCTCGATGGGGCCCCAAACGTTGTCACGCAACACCCTACCACTGGCGTCAACGGCATGGGTCATGCCGGCCAAGGCCGACTTGTGGGTGCGCTCGTTGCCCGACACCTGCTCGGCGTCTGCGCTGTCGAGGTGGGCCCTGAAAGTGGACACTTCGATCACTTCACTCAGGCCCCGGTCTTGGCGGCCACGGCCAAACACCACGTGCACGATGCGGAAACGCCGACCGATGATGAAGGCGCGCCGGAACAGGCTTTTCACCTCTTCGGGCGTGGCGTTGGTGGCCACATCGAAGTCTTTGGGGCGCAAACCCAGCAGCAGGTCGCGCACCGCGCCACCCACGATGTAGGCTTCAAAACCGGCCCGTTTCAGGGTGCGCACCACGTCCAAAGCCCGACCATCCACCAGCGCTGGGTCTATGCCGTGTACAGCCACCGGCACATCTTCGCGTTTGCCAAATCGGTTTTTGGGGGACGCGGCGCCGCCGGTTTTGCCCAGCAGTTTGTTGATGAGTTTTTTGATCATGAAAAGAGGTTCAGTATGCGCCAACCCCTCGCCTGCGCAATGGCCTGCAAGCGGGGATCCGGGTTGGTGGCCACAGGCACGGCAACCCGCTCCAGCAAAGCCAAGTCGTTGATGGAGTCGCTGTAAAAAGCGCTGTAGGCCAGGTCGTCCCATGACTGGCCCCGGTCTGCCAACCATTGTTCCACACGCTGCACCTTGCCCTCCCGGAACGAAGGAACCCCAGCAATGTCGCCGGTGTAAACCCCTTGTGCGTCGCGAACCAGGTCGATGGCAATCAAGTGCTCCACCCCCAGGGCGTCGGCAATGGGCCGGGTGACAAAAGCGTTGGTCGCGGTGACGATCAACACCTCGTCACCAGCGGCCCTGTGGGCGGCGATCAATTCCAGCGCCGCTGGGCGTATGGCCGGGCGTACGACCGTGTCCATGAACGCGACATGGGCGGCAGTGAGTTCGCTGGCAGTCCGCTCGCGCAGGGCGGCAGTGGCAAACCGGATGTACTCGGCGATGTCCAGTGTGCCTGCTTTGTAGCGCTCATAAAACAGGTCGTTGGCGCGGGCGAACACCTCGGGGTCACGCCACCCCAAACGCACCGTGTGCTGGCCCCAGGCGTGGTCAGAATCCAACGGCAACAGGGTGTGGTCAAGGTCAAACAGGGCTAAGCGCATCGGGCCATTCAAAAGTGCCACTACCCGTTGTCGAGCATGGCTTTGATCAAAGGTATCGTGACAGCACGCTGGGTGCGCAAGGCGTATCCATCCAAGCGGTCCAACAAAGCCATCAGGCTGCTCAGGTCGCGAGAGAAGCGGTTGAGCATGTAATCGATCACCTCATCGGTGAGAAACACCCCCCGGTCGTCGGCCGAACGGCGCAACACCGCCCGCCGCTCGGCTTCTGCCAGCGCCTCCAATTGGAACACATGCCCCCAGCCCAACCGGGTGCGCAGGTCTTCACGCAGGGGCAGGTCGGCGGGCGGGCGGTCGGCTGCGGCCAGCACCCAACGCGCTGCACCACTGGCGGGCGTCTGGGCGTTGACAAACCAGTTAAAGGCCGCTGCCTGCTGTTCTGCGGTGTACAGGTGACAATCGTCCAGAACCACGGCCACCCAGGCTTCGTTGAACACAGGGGGGGCCCAAACCGACGCGTCCAGCCACCCCACCCGTCCTCCTTGGGCCTCCAAGGCTCCCCGAACCGCCCGCAACAAATGGGTCTTGCCGCAACCGGCTTCACCCCACAGCAGCGTGGGCACAGGGGAGCGCAAGGGGTTACCGACCCACAACCGCAAGTGCTCCAGGGCGTCCAAGGGCCCATCGGTCAAAAAATTGTCCAGACTGGGTTGGGGGGCCAAGCCCATGTCAAGTGCCAACTGCTGCATCGTCACGGTGTGGTGTCTGTGGAAGGGGCGCCGTGGTTGTACAGGTCGCTGGCCAGGTAAGCGGTACGGGCCCGGCGTATCGCCACCAACAGCACCGCACTGGCGGGCAAGGCGATCAACACCCCCACAAACCCCCACACATGGGCAAAAGCCATCAAGGCAAAAATCACCGCGATGGGGTGCAAGCCGATGCGGTCACCTAAC
>JBEBBB010000285.1:0-5076 GCA_041158605.1 Pseudomonadota bacterium | reverse complement strand
CAAACAGCGCACTTCGGTGGTCAGTTCCTGAACCTGGTTTTGCCAGACAGTGGCGTCACACATCAGGCCGGGCAGACAAATCAGCACGGGTTTGCTGTTGGACATCAAACAAAAACCTCGGTGTCCACTTCCTGGTTGGCTTGGGCCGGGTAGCGGTCGCCGTGCACGGTATGGCGGTTGATCAGGGCGTCCACGCGGGCCAGCACCGAGGGCGACAACACCACGTCAGCGGCGGCCGCGTTTTCGAGCACATGAGTCACCTGGGTGGTACCGGGAATGGCGTGGATGTGCGGCCCCTGGTGCAACACCCAGGCCAAAGCCAACTGGGCGGGCGTGCAACCGGCCTCTTCAGCCAGCTGCCGGTAGGCCGGCAACAGGTCTTGGTTGCGGCGGTGGTTGTCTGGGAAAAACCGGGGCATGGCCCGGCGGATGTCTTTGGCGTCAAACGCGTCCACATCCACAGGACCGGCCAGAAAACCCCGCGCCACGGGGCTGAACGCCACAAACGCCGCACCCAGCTCTTGGCAGGCCTGCAAGACCGCGATTTCGGGGTTGCGGGTCCAGAGGGAGTACTCGGTTTGCACCGCTGTGATGGGGTGCACCGCGTGGGCTTTGCGCAGGGTGGTGGCCGACACCTCGGACAAACCGATGGTGCGGATCTTGCCCTCGGCCACCAAATCGGCCAAAGCCCCCACGCTGTCTTCGATCGGCACCTGTTTGTCCCACCGGTGCAGGTAGTACAGGTCGATCACGTCGGTCTGGAGGCGGCGCAACGCGGCCTCGCAGGTGGCCTTGAGGGTGGCGGGCCGGCCGTCGATCACGCGCACCTTTTTGCCATCGCCCGCGTCCACCCCGGTCATGCCGCATTTGCTGGCCAGGGTGAACCGCGAGCGGTGGGCGGACAGGTACTTGCCCACCAGCGACTCGCTCACCCCAAACCCGTACAGGGCCGCGGTGTCGAAGTGGGTGGTGCCGGCGTCCAAGGCCGACAGCAACACGCGGGCGGCCTGTTCTTCGCCCACGGGCGCGCCGTAGGCGTGGCAGATGTTCATGCAGCCCAGGCCAACGGCCCCGACGTTAAATGGGCCCAGTTGCCGTTGTTGCATGGTGGTCCGCCTGTCAGCCGTTGAGTTGTTGCTCGAGGTCGTGCAGCACGCGGTAACACGGCATCACGCTGGCCAGACTGCTGTTGGGTTGACGCCCTTCGCGGATAGCGGCAAAAAACTCGCGGTCTTGCAGCTCAATACCGTTCATAGAGACGTCGACCTTGGAGACGTCGATCTTCTCCTCTTTGCCGTTCACCAAATCGTCGTAACGGGCGATGTAGGTGGCGGTGTCACCGATGTAGCGGAAGAAAGTGCCCAGCGGGCCGTCGTTGTTGAACGACAGGCTCAGCGTGCAGATGGCGCCATTGGCGGCTTGCAGCTGGATGCTCATGTCCATGGCAATGCCCAAGGCGGGGTGGATGGGGCCCTGGATGGCGTTGGCCTTCACGATAGGGCTGCCAGCCTGGTAGGCGAACAGGTCCACCGTGTGGGCGGCGTGGTGCCACAGCAGGTGGTCGGTCCAGCTGCGGGGCTGGCCCAAGGCGTTCATGTTGGTGCGGCGGAAAAAGTAGGTCTGCACATCCATTTGCTGGATGTTGAACTCGCCGGCCTTGATCTTGTTGTGCACGTACTGGTGGCTGGGGTTGAAGCGGCGGGTGTGGCCGCACATAGCCACCAAACCCGACTGCTCGGCCAGTGCCAGCGCTTGTTCGCCCTCTTTGAGCACATCACACAGCGGAATCTCCACCTGCACGTGTTTGCCGGCCTTCAAGCAAGCCATGGTCTGATCGGCGTGCATCTGGGTGGGGGTGCACAAAATCACCGCGTCCACCTCTTGGATGGCCAGGCTGTCGGCCAGGTCGGTGGTCACGTGTGGGATCCCGTATTGGCTGGCCACTTCACGGGTTTTGTCCAGATCGCGGCTGACCAGCGACACCACCTCAACATCGGGGATGTTTTTGATGCCGTCCAGGTGTTTGATGCCGAAGGCGCCGGCGCCGGCAAGGGCTACTTTGATGGTCATGGTCTGTGTCCTCTGGTTTTAAACGTTCTCGAGAATGGCGTGTCCGACGGCGGTGTTGGACGCGGGCACGTGGTAGAAGCGGTGTTTGACGGTGGGCAAGGGACCGGTCACTTGGTTGTTGTTGACGTCGGCCATGGCACCACGGGCGATCAACCACATCACCAGTTCAATGCCCTCGCTACCGGCTTCGCGCACGTAGTCGATGTGCGGCACGTTGGCGCAGGCCACCGGGTCGTTGATCATCAGGTCCAGCCAGTTGTTGTCCCACTCGCGGTTGATCAGGCCGGCACGCGCCCCTTGCAACTGGTGGCTCATGCCACCCGTGCCCCAAATATGCACGTTCAGGTCCCCGTCGTAGCTTTCCACCGCTTTGCGTATGGCCTGCCCCAACTGGAAACAACGCCGGCCGCTGGGCACGGGGTATTGCACCACGTTGACCGCAAACGGGATCACTGGGCAAGGCCAGGCGTCTTTGGCCGGGTCCAGTTCGCCACACATCAGCGACAGGGGCACGGTCAGGCCGTGGTCCACGTCCATCTTGTTGACGATGGTGAGGTCAAAGTCCTGCTGAATGACCGACTGCGCGATGTGCGAGGCCAGGTCGGGGTGGCCAATCACCTTGGGTACCGGGCGTGGGCCCCAGCCCTCGTCGGCGGGGGTGAACTCGGCTGCGGTGCCAATGGCAAAGGTGGGGATCATCTCCAGGCTGAACGCCGTGGCATGGTCGTTGTAGACCAAAAAAACCACGTCGGGCTTGTTGTCCTTCATCCACTGCTTGGAGTACTCGTACCCTTTGAACAGGGGCTTCCAATAATCTTCCTGGGTTTTGCCCAGGTCCATGGCGGCGCCTATGGCCGGCACGTGCGAGGTGAAAACGGATGCGGTGATTTTGGCCATGGTCAAACCTTCTTTCCTGCTGCGCCCTGGGGTTGCCTGTGGGCTTGGGCGTCGCCATCTTCACCAACGCGGCGGTTGCCCTCGGCGGAACGCCCACCTTTGAGCATCATGTCGCGGTACTCCTGCTCGGTCATGCCGGTCATGGAGCCCGCCATTTGCTGGAAGCTCTTACCGTCGGTGGCGCCGATTTTGGCCAAGAAGTAGATGTTCCCACCGGTGCGCATGCACCAGTTCAGGTCGCGCGCCAGCACGGCCTGCTTTTGCTCTTCGGTCATGGCCCATTCGTCGAGGTAGGCCCGCTCGTTGGCCTTGAACCGCTCGCGGTTCTCGGTCTTCATCAGGCTCATGCAGAACTGGTTGAGCCAGTAACCTTTGCGGCTTTGCTCGGCATCAAAAATGATGGTGCCGGGCACGTCGAGATAAGGTTTATCAAGTGACAAAGTGCTCTCCTTCAAGAGACAGAGACGGAATCGCCGCCGGGCCGCCCCAAGGCGATTCGCGCCCCCCCGGGGGGCAGCGACCCGCGAAGCGGCGGAGCGTGGGGGTCAACACTCCTCAGGCCAATAGAGGCGCATGGGGTTGGTGACCAGCAGCTTTTGTTGCAACTCGGGTGTGGGCGCGATTTGCGGGATGAAATCCACCAACAGGCCATCGTCGGGCATGTGGTCTTTCAGGTTGGGGTGGGGCCAGTCGGTGCCCCACAACACGCGGTCGGGGAACTCTTGCACCACACGGCGGGCAAATGGCACCACGTCTTGGTAAGCGGCCTGCTCACCGTTCAAGGCCTTGGGCCCGGTGACGGACAAGCGCTCAGGGCAGCTCACTTTGCTCCACACATTGGTGTGCTCGCGCATGAACTTCAGGAACAACTCGAACTCGGGGCCATCGATGGGTTTGCTCACGTCGGGACGGCCCATGTGGTCCACCACCACGGTGGTGGGCAGCGCGGTGAAAAAGTCCCACAACTCGGGCAGGTCCACCGCCTCGAAGTAAATGACCACGTGCCAACCCAGTTTGGCGATCCGGCCCGCGATTTCGAGCAGCTCGTCTTTGGGGGTGAAGTCGACCAAACGTTTTACGAAGTTGAAGCGCACACCGCGCACACCCGCGGCGTGCAGGGCTTGCAACTCTTCATCCGAGACGCTGCGCTTGACCGTAGCGATGCCACGGGCCTTGCCACCGCTGCTGACACAGGCGTCCACCATGGCCCGGTTGTCGGCGCCGTGGCAGGTGGCCTGCACCACCACGTTGCGGGCAAACCCCAGGTGGTCGCGCAAGGCGTAGAGCTGGTGTTTGGACGCGTCGCAGGGGGTGTATTTGCGCTCTGGGGCGTAGGGGAACTCGGCCCCAGGGCCGAACACATGGCAGTGCGCGTCCACCGCGCCGGCCGGCAATTTGAAGGAGGGTTTGGTGGGCCCGGTGTACCAGTCCAGCCAACCGGCGGTTTTGGTGAAGTCACCTGTGGTGGGTTTGCTCATGGGGTGGGCTCCGGTGCTCAGTCGATGTATTTCAGGCCCTTGGCGGCCAAGGGTTCGCGCATCTTGTACATGTCCAGGCCCAACACGCCACTGGCCAGTTTCTCGCGCTTGGCGCCTTCGTTGGCCTCGCGGGCGCGGGCGGCCTCCAGGGTTTTGACCGCGATGGCGCGGGGCACGCACACCACGCCGTCGTCGTCCGCCACGATCACGTCACCGGGGTGCACCAGCATGCCAGCACAAACCACCGGGATGTTCACCGAACCCAAGGTTTCCTTGATGCAACCTTTGCTGGACACGCATTTGCTCCAGACCGGGAAGTTCATCTCATTCAGGGTTTTGACATCGCGCACACCGGCGTCGATCACCAGCGCGCGGGCGCCACGGGCCTGGAAGCTGCTGGCCAAGAGGTCGCCAAAATAGCCGTCGGTGCACTCGGCCGAAATGGCGGCCACCACGATGTCGCCTGGCTGGATCTGCTCGGCCACCACGTGCATCATCCAGTTATCACCAGGGTGCAGCAACACGGTCACGGCGGTGCCGGAGACCTGCACGCCGTTTTGGATGGGGCGCATGTAGGGTTTCAACAAACCCACGCGGCCCATGGCCTCGTGGACGGTGGCCGAACCCAAGG
>JBEBBB010000284.1:0-2506 GCA_041158605.1 Pseudomonadota bacterium | reverse complement strand
AGCGCTGGTTCGGGGGCTGACGCACCATGGCCGATGCGGTCATCCGCTTGCACCGCCCCGGGGTGTTGAACCTCACCGCGCTGCCTCCGCTATCTCTGTACATCCACCTGCCTTGGTGTTTAAAAAAATGCCCCTATTGCGATTTCAATTCGCACGAATGGGGCGCTGCCGCTGGCCAGACTGGCGAACCGCCGTACCAACGGTACCTCGATGCGCTGTTGGCCGATTTGGCGGCCAGCTTGCCCCAGGTGTGGGGCCGCGCCGTGCACAGCGTGTTTATCGGAGGGGGCACACCCAGTTTGTTCCCGCCCGAGGCTATTGACCGCTTGTTGTCGGGGGTTCGGGCGCTGGTCAGGCTGGAGGCGGGTGCCGAGATCACCCTGGAGGCCAACCCAGGCACGTTTGAAACCGATCGTTTCAAAGCCTTTCGGCAAGCAGGGGTGACCCGGCTCAGCGTGGGCGTGCAGTCCTTTGACGACCGGTTTTTAAAGGCGCTCGGGCGTGTCCACAACGCCGAACAGGCCCGAGCTGCGGTCGCCGAAGCCGCGCAAGCCTTTGACACCTTCAACATCGATTTGATGTACGCCCTGCCAGGGCAAACCCTGGCCGATTTGGAGCGTGACCTGGACACTGCCTTGGCTTTGGCCCCGCCACACCTGTCGGTTTACCACCTGACCTTGGAGCCCAATACCTACTTTGCCAAACACCCACCGCAAGTGCCTGACGAGGACACCGCTTACGACATGCTCGATCTCATCACTGCCCGGACCACGCAAGCGGGCATGGCGCGGTACGAGGTGTCGGCTTACGCCCGCCCCGACCATGGCTGTTGGCACAACCTCAACTACTGGCGTTTCGGCGACTACTTGGGGATAGGGGCGGGTGCCCATGGCAAGCTCAGCTACGCCCACCGGGTGGTGCGCCAGGTCCGCTGGAGAGACCCCCAGATGTACATGACCAAGGCGATGGCGGGTGAGCCCATGGCTTCCGAAACCGAGGTCATGGCCTCTGACCTGCCTTTTGAATACATGCTCAACGCCTTGCGCTTGCGTGAGGGGTTTGAGTTGTCTCGGTTCACCGAGACCACAGGTTTGCCCGCCACGGTGTTGGGCCCAGGTTTGGCGTCGGCCGAAAAACAGGGTTGGGTGGTGCGTGAGGGGGGGCGGGTGGTTCCCACAGAGCGTGGATTTGACTTTTTGAGCGATTTGCAGGCATTGTTCCTGCCGGATACCGGCGCCTAACCCCCCCAGACCCGCCGGTAACACCCCCAAGGAGGTGCCATGTTCGCTATCCACGGTGTATCGGGCCAGCTGTTTCAAGGCCCCTTAGAAGACCTGCGCAAGGTGGCTGCAGTCACCCCACCCAACCGTGTCAAGGCCCTGACCGCCCTGGGGCTTCTGCCCGAACCCGACCCGGCAGGCCATGGCCCCACGCCGCACCTACAGGCCACCTCCACGGCGGGTCAGGCCTTGCAGACCTACCACCGTGTGCAGCAGCCGCCGCCACAACGCAGACCCCTGTCCGTGGTTGCGGATGTCATGAACACCGACCCCATGGTGTTGGCCGACACACAGACCGTATTGGCCGCTTGGACCCAGTTGGCCGAGCGTGGTGTGGGCCAAGCACCGGTGGTCACCGCCCAAGGGCGGCTGGTGGGCATGCTGACCCGCGCGGATTTGCTGGACCCCCAACGCTTGCCCCAACCGGACGGGAGCGTCTTGGTGTGGCGCGCTTTGTTGGTTCAGCCCGTCACGGCGCTGATGGTCACACCGGTTCCCAGTGTGTTTCCCGACACCGATTTGCGCCGGTTGGCCCAGGCCCTGTTGGACACCGGTTTGCCTGGTTTGCCCGTAGTCGACCATGCGGGTGGCGTGGTGGGTTTTGTGTCGCGAGCAGACATCTTGGTGGCCGTGGTTCATGATCCACCGCTGGACCTGTGGGCGGGTTGATACACCCCTCGGAAGCGGGTTGCGTGGCCAGGCCACGATTGCGGCGACAATAGAGGGTTTGATACCCACGCCCCTTGCGGGCCCTGACGTTGTGAACACCCCTGCCAAGAACCCTGCCAAACCCGCCGACATCCCCCAGTTGGATGCCCTCACCGGTGGCGCTTTTACCGCCCCCACGTCGGGTGAGCGTGCCGCTCGCGTGCGCGATTGGTTGGCCACGGGGCCCAGCCTTGATGCGATGCAGGAGGTGTTCCGTGAGTTGTCTCACCGGGACAAAGGCGCCGCCAAGCCCTTAAAAGAGTGTTTGGACGATTTGAAACGGTCCAAAGCCCAAGCCGCGATTGCAGAGGAGTGGGCCGCCAAGGCCACAGCCCTGTTGGCCCAACCCCGCCTCAATTTGGCCGATGCCATGGCCTGGCAGCGCGATGCCGCCAAAGCCGGTGCCCCCTTGTCCAAAGAGCCTTTGTCTGCCCTGAAGCAGGCGTTGGCAGACCGGATGAAGGCCTTGGAAGACCTGCAGCACCGGGTGCAGGTGGAGCGCGAGTCCGCCGTGTTGT
>JBEBBB010000283.1:0-8139 GCA_041158605.1 Pseudomonadota bacterium | reverse complement strand
TTCCCAGCCGGTCAGCGTTTGACCGGTTGGGCCCAAAGCCCACGCAAACGTTGCAACTCTTCGTCGAAACGGGCATTGATGCGGTCTTTTTCGACCTGCTGTTCGGCCAGCCGCCGCGCCTGTGCCGCCCGCTGTTGGGCGTTTTCGTCGCTGCGTTTTTTTAACCAGGCTGGAGCCTTGCTGGGGTCCTTTTTGTAGAACTCGAGCTCGGCGTCTATGCCCTGTTTTTGTTTCAGCAGTTCGTCGTCACGTTTGTGGATCAGAGCGATCACTGCGTCCACCTGCTCCAGCGCTGTGGCCCTGGCTTTGTCGTGGGTGGTCTGGTTGGGGTACCGGGTCAGCAAGGCCCGCTGCTGGCGCTTTTCGTCGCTGACACGGGCCTGCTGCTCGGCCTCGGCCTTGCGCTGGGCCTCGGCCTGAGCCCGTTCTTCGGCGGTGTAAGACGGGGGAACCACCCGTTTCACGGTGCCGCTGGTGCTGAGTTCTTTCTGCTCCCGGTCCAGGCATTCCACGATGGGCCGATCGGAGGTGAGTTTGCGCCCCTTGGCGTCGGTGCAAGTGTAGATGCCCGCTTGTGCCCAAACCGCAGTGGCCACCAGGCAGCCCGTGACCAATGCGCACAGCGCCCTGGCGTTGACCAGCCACTGGTGGCTGGGAGGGTTGGGTTGAAACGACAGGGTTGGGGCCCAGTGTTTGGTCATGGGTGGAGCCAGGAGGCCGGGTGGTGTGTGGGGTTTAACCCACGCCATAACGGTCGCGGTAGGCCTGCACCCTGGCTTGGTGGCCGGCCACATCGCTCCCATTCTCTTGGGTCAGATACTGCAGCAAATCGGCCAGCCTGGCAATGGCGCACACCTGCAAACCCAGTTGCTCTCGCACGTACTGTACCGCGCTGTAGGGCACGTCGCGCACACCACCCCCAGGAGCCGCTTCGGTGGCCATTTCTTGGCGGTCGAGGGCGATGGCCACCGCGTGTGGTGTGGCGCCTGCGGCCTTGATCAGGGCTATGGATTCGCGGGCGGCGGTGCCCGCGCTCATCACGTCGTCGATGATGAGCACGCGGCCTTGGAGCGGGGCGCCCACCAGGGTGCCGCCTTCGCCGTGGTCTTTGGCCTCTTTGCGGTTGTAGGCGAACGGCACGTTGCGGCCCAACCGGGCCAGTTCAATCGCCACCGCTGCGGCCAGGGGTATGCCCTTGTAGGCCGGGCCAAACACCATGTCAAACTGCACACCGCTGGCCAAAATGCGTTCGGCATAAAAACCGGCCAAACGGCCCAGTTTGGCGCCATCGTCAAACAGGCCAGCGTTGAAAAAGTAGGGGCTCAGGCGGCCGGCCTTGGTTTTGAACTCGCCAAAACGCAACACCCCGGATTCCACCGAAAATCGCACAAACGCTTGGGCCAAGTCGTCTTGGTTCGGCCCACCTGCCAACACACCATCCACCATGGGGAATTCCTTGTTCAAACTGACCAGCCTCAACCTCAACGGCATCCGATCGGCCACCACCAAAGGCCTGGAAGACTGGGTGGCGCAAACCGCTCCCGATTGTATGTGCGTGCAAGAGCTCAAGGCCCAGGCCCCCGACATCGCCGGGCGGTTTGAAACCCTGGCCGGCATGACCGGGTATTTCCATTGTGCCGAGAAAAAGGGCTATTCGGGGGTGGGCGTTTACACCCGCCACGAACCCAGCGATGTGGTGGTGGGCCTGGGCGATGCGTTTTTTGACGCCGAGGGCCGGTACGTGGAGTTGCGGTTTGACACCCCCAGCCGGCACTTCAGTTTGGTGAGCTGCTATTTCCCCAGCGGGTCGTCGGGCGATGAGCGTCAGGCGGCCAAGTACCGTTTTTTGGACCTGGTCTACCCCCACCTGGCCCAGTTGCGCGCCGACCGCGAGGTGTTGTTGTGCGGTGACGTGAACATCGCCCACCACGAAAAAGACCTGAAAAACTGGAAAGGCAACCTGAAAAACAGCGGCTTTTTGCCGGAGGAGCGGGCCTGGATGACCCGGCTGTTGACCGATGGGGGTTACACCGACGTGTACCGCCGCTTGCACCCCGACGAATCCGATGCCGCCTACACCTGGTGGAGCAACCGCGGCCAGGCGTGGGCCAAAAACGTGGGGTGGCGCATCGACTACCACCTGGCCACGCCCAACTTGGCGGCCATGGCGCAAACGGCGGCGGTTTACAAGGACGCGCGGTTCTCAGACCACGCGCCGTTGACGGTGGGGTATGGGTTCACGCTTTGAGAGGGCAACCCGGTGCGCGATTTGTTTTGTCTTGACCCCAACCTGGTCTTCCTGAACCACGGTTCGTTTGGCGCTTGCCCCCGCGAGGTGTTGGAGGCCCAGCAACAGTGGGTGCTGGAGATGGAACGCAACCCTGTGGCCTTTTTGGGGCGCAGGTCGGCCGAGCTCTTGGCCCATTCCCTTGCCTTACGACAGTGCCACGGTGGTGGACCGCCTGATGGCCGCCGTGGGGCCACGCACCCGGTTGGTGTACGCCAGCCACCTGACGTCCACCACCGCCTTGGTGTTGCCGGTAGCTGCCCTTTGCACAGCGGCCCGCGCGCGCGGTGTTGCGACCTTGATCGATGGGGCGCATGCACCGGGCCAGCTGGATCTGGACTTGACCGCCATAGGCGCGGATTTTTACGTCGGCAATGGCCACAAATGGCTGTGTGCCCCCAAAGGCGCCGGCTTCTTGCACGCCCGGCCCGAATGGCACGCCACATTAAACGCGCCAGTGATCAGTTGGGGCTACGCCCAAAACACCGGTGGCCATTCTGGGTTTGATGCCTATTTGGGGCGAACCTTGCTGGAGCGGCGCATGCAATGGCAAGGCACCCGCGACATCTCGGCTTGGTTGTCCGTCCCCGCCGCGCTGGATTTTCAGGCCCGCCATGGGTGGTCTGCCGTTCGCCGCGCATGCCACCAGCTGGCAGCGCAGGCCCAGCAGGTTTTGTTGCAGCGGTATGGTTTGGTCCCGTTGGCTCAAGAGGCTGATTGGGCGCAAATGGTGGCCATCCCGGTGCCTAAGCAGGACCCCGATCGTTTGCGCCGGCGCCTGCTGGAGGAAAGCCAGATCGAGATACCGGTTACCAGCCACGGGGGGCAGGTGTTTGTCCGCCTGTCGATCCAGGGGTACAACACACCCGCCGATGTGGACCGGCTGTTGGAAGCGCCCGCTTTGCGCTGAGCGTGTGCTCAACCCTTGGGGGGGGTGTGGTTGATCGCGGTCGACAACGCGTCGATTTCGCTGCCGCTGTAGCCCAGCTCCCGCAATATCTCGGCGTTGTGTTCGCCCAATTGGGGTGGTGGCATCCGAACCCCCGGGCGTTGCCCCCCCAGTGTGAGCGGTAGCAGCGCCGTGCGGGTTTTTCGGCCATCGGGCAACACCAAGGGGGCTAGGCCACCCGTGGCCAACAGGTGTGGGTCGTCCAGCAGCTCGTGGGGTTTGGTGATGGGGGCGTAGGGCAGGGCGTGTTGCTCAAACACCGCGGCGATGGCAGCGGCGCTGTGCCCAGCCATGCGCTTGCGCAGCAGCGGCATCATCCACTCGCGTGCCACAACGCGGTCGTTGTTGGTTTGCAGGCGGGGGTCGGCCTTAAGGTCATCAAAACCAAAAGCATCACAAAAAGCCGCCCAGGCGGTGTTGCTCACCACCGCCAGAAAAATTTGTTCGCCCCCTTGTACCTGGAACACGTCGTACACCGCCCAGGCGGATATGCGGGCGGGCATGGGCGCGGCAGGTTTGCCGGTGACGGCGTACTGCATCATGTGTTGGGCCACCAGCAGCACATTGTTTTCGAACAAGGCGCTTTGCACCTCTTGGCCCAGGCCGGTTTTGTCGCGCTGTGCCAAGGCGGCCATCGCGCCGATGGCGCCGAACATGCCCCCCATGATGTCGTTGACGCTGGTGCCTGCGCGCAGGGGGTCGCCCGGGCGGCCTGTCATGTACGCCAGCCCACCCATCATCTGCACCACCTCGTCCAACGCGGTGCGGTGTTCGTAAGGGCCCGGTAAAAAACCTTTGTGGCTCACGTACACCAGGCGGGGGTTGAGGGCTTTGAGGGTGGTGTAGTCCAGCCCCAGTTTGGCCATGGTGCCGGGTTTGAAGTTTTCGCTGACCACATCGGCGGTGGTGATCAAGCGCAGCACCGCCTCCATGCCCTCGGGGGTTTGCAGGTCCAAGGCCAGGCTTTTTTTGTTCCGGTTGAACTGCGGGAAAAACCCCGAGCCTGAGCCCAGCAGGTGGCGGGTGGCGTCGCCGTGGCGCCCGTGACCCACGGTCTCGACTTTGATCACTTCTGCGCCCAGGTCTGCCAGTACCATGCCGCAGGTGGGCCCCATCACCATGTGGGTGAACTCCACCACGCGCAGCCCCTCGTAGGGCATTGGTTGGGGGTTGGTCATGTCAGTGCTCCTGTGGGGCCCAGTCGCGGGGCAAACCGGCTTCGGGTGTCATGCCATAAAGGGGCTCGCCGGGGAGCCCCGCTTGCAAGGCCGAGCGCGCGGCCAGCAGCCGCTCCAGGTTCACACCCGTGTGCACCCCCATGGCTTCAAACATAAAAACCAGGTCTTCGGTCACCACGTTGCCCGAGGCACCTGGGGCGTAAGGGCAACCACCCAAGCCACCTTGTGAGCTGTCAAAGGTGGTCACGCCCACATCAAAAGCGGCCAGGCAGTTGGCCAAGCCCAACCCCCGTGTGTTGTGCATGTGGGCCGCTCCGGTGCGGCCGCCAATCGCGGTGCGCACCCGTTGGAACAAACGCCGCACCTGGGCGGGGTTGGCCATGCCTGTGGTGTCGGACAACCCCACCTCGTTGACGCCGGCGGCGACCAGGGCTTCCGCCAGCCACACCACGTCGTCTTCAGCCACGGCGCCTTGCAGGGTGCAGCCGAAGGCGGTGGACATACCCACCTCGACCGGCACGTGGGGGGCCAGGTCGTTGCGGACCGCTACCACCTCGCGCACCTCGTCCAGCATTTGTTGGCGGGTTTTTCGCACGTTGGCCACCGAATGCGCTTCGCTGGCCGATACGGGCAGTGTGATTTTGTGCGCGCCAGCCGCCAATGCGGCCTCGGCCCCCCGCCGGTTGGGCACCAACGCCATCACCGTCCAGCCGGGCAGGGTGGTGGCGTGTTGCACCACTGCCGTGGCATCGGCCATTTGCGGCAAGAGCCGGGCGGGGACAAAAGAGCACACCTCGATCTCGCGCAGGCCCGCAGCGTGCAGCGCGTTGATCCAGTGGCGTTTGTGCGCGGTGGGCATCGTGGCTTTGACGCTTTGCAGGCCGTCGCGTGGGCCTACTTCGCTGATCAGCACGGTTGGTGTGGTCATTGAAAATGTTCTGTAAGATAGAATTAAATTCCAAAAGATAGAACAATTTTAGCCTCCCACCAAAAAGCTTGTCAAAGCCTGAGACACTCAGCACATGCCACGCAAGTCCGCCACCCCCTCTGTTGCCGATGAACAAGCCGCCCCCGGGGGCGCTGCGGCGGTGGACAAGGCGCTCAGCGTGTTGTCGGCGTTTCGCCAGGGCGATGGGGCTTTGTCCGTGACCGAACTGGCAGAGCGCACCCGCTTGTACAAAAGCACGGTGTTGCGACTCTTGGCTTCTTTGGCCCATGGTGGGTTGTTGCGCAAAACCACCGATGGGCTATGGGCGCTGGGCCCCGAAGTGGCCCGATTGGCTGCCCTCTACACCGCATCGTTTTCCTTGGAGGACGTGGTGTTGCCTGTTATGCACGGGTTGGTCGACCGCACCCAGGAAAGCGTGGCCTTCCATGTCCGGCAGGGCGAGCAGCGCGTGTGCCTGTTCCGGGTGGACTCACCACAGTTGTTGCGTGACCATGTCCGTGCTGGGGATGTGTTGCCCCTGGACCAAGGGGCGGGCGGGCGGGTGTTGATGGCTTTTGCCGGCGCGAAGGGCCGTTTGTACGACCGCATACGCCAAGACGGCTTTGTGCACCTCGTCGGGGACCGCATCCCTGGGCTGGTGGGGGTGTCGGCACCGGTGTGGCGGGGTGGCGCTGTGCTGGTGGGTGCTCTGACGCTCACAGTGCCTGAAGGTCGGTTCAAACCAGCGTTTGTGGTCGATCTGCGTCAGGCGGCGGCGGCTCTGACCCAGGCGCTGGGTTGATTTCTGGGGGGCGCACCATCTCCCATGTACCCAGTTTGCCGTTTTCGAAGGTGCATGTCACGGTGATGCCACCCGGGTCGGTCCAGCGGTACACCTCGGGTTGGGTGTTTTCAGGTGACAGCAGCTCACCCAAAGAGCGGGTCAGACCCACCACATGCAACAAGGTCTGGCCTTGTTCCAATTTCACGTGCAGCATCAGGCCGCTGTCGACCAGGCCCACGGGGCGGTTGGCCGCCCGCTTCATCACAAACATCACCCGGTTGAATTGCATCAGGATCCACATCACGATGCCCGACACGGCAAACGCCACCCCCGACCAACCAAAAGCGTTGTAAGACAAGAACAAAAAGGCGCAAGCACCCAGTGCGTATAGCGGTTTGGACCATTTCATGGGGGGAGATTGTCGTACAGCTGCAAAGCTTTGTTTTGCCAGGGAGACGGCAAGGTCAAAAAGTGGGCCATTGCGCCTCACTTTCGCTAGGCACTTGTGGTTTTCGCATCCCCGTTCAGCCAGGCTGCTTGCGCACCAGCACACCGCTGAGTTCTGTGCCGGGGGATACGGTGTTGAACACAGTGCCATATTTCTTCACATTCTCGTGAAGAAGGTGAAGTCGCTGGTCGGTTTCGTCGGTGTCCACAATGATTTCGTAGGTGATGGCCTCCATTCGAGGAGGCACATCTTGGCGAACGCCATTCACTTTGATTTCGACGCCGCGCAACTGGAACTTGAGGATGGGCGTCACCCGTTCAATGCCCTTGACCATGCACGCTGTCAGCGCGGCCAACAAAAGCTCCGCTGGATTGAAGGCATCTGGATTTCCAGCGAGGTCGGTGTCCAGCGTGATCTTTGCGTTCTTGCAATAAGCGACGCTGTGGTGGCCGTCCACCCTCTCTGTATCGACATGAAAACGCATCTTTTGTGTCTGGTTGTTGCTGGTCATGAAATGGTCACAAAAAAGTACAATAATTCAATAATACTTAAATTACTGGAGTTTGAGTGGTTATGAAAGTAGGTATCAACGGCATGGGGCGCATTGGTCGGTTGGCATTGCGTGCGGCCATGGGGGCGGCCGAGCGCCAGAGCGACGACCCGCGCGCAGGCAACCGCCTGGAGGTTGTGCACCTCAATGAAGTCAAAGGGGGTGCCGCTGCGACCGCGCACCTGCTGGCCTTCGACTCGGTGCAAGGCAAGTGGCGTGAGAACATCCGCGCCGAGGGCGAAAACGCGGTTCTGGTTGGAGACAAGCGCTTGGGTTTCAGTGCGCACCCCACAGCCGCCGACATTCCTTGGGGCGACCTGGGTGTGGACGTGGTGCTGGAGTGCACTGGCAAGTTCCTCACGCCCGAAACGTTGCAGGGCCACCTTGACCGCGGTGCCAAGCGTGTCATCGTGGCTGCGCCGGTCAAGGTGGGCGGCGTGCTCAACGTCGTGGTCGGTGTCAACCACCACCTGTACGACCCGGCGCAGCACCACATCGTCACCGCTGCTTCTTGCACCACCAACTGCCTGGCGCCGGTGGTGAAGGTGGTTCACGAGCAGGTGGGCATCAAACACGGGCAAATCACCACCATCCACGACCCCACCAACACCAACCTGGTGGTGGACGCGCCGCACAAAGACCTGCGCCGCGCCCGCAGCGCGATGATGAGCCTGGCCCCCACCACCACCGGCAGCGCCACCGCCATTGCCCTGATTTACCCGGAATTGAAGGGCAAGCTCAACGGCCACGCGGTGCGCGTACCCGTGCTCAACGCATCGCTCACCGATTGCGTGTTCGAACTGCAGCGGCCCACCACCGCCGAGGAGGTGAATGCACTGTTCAAACAGGCGGCCGACACCTACCTGGCTGGCATCCTGGGCTACGAGGAGCGCCCGCTGGTCAGTGCCGATTACGCCCGCGACACCCGCTCGTCCATCGTTGATGCCTTGTCTACCATGGTGACCGACGGCACGCTGCTCAAGGTCTACGCCTGGTACGACAACGAGATGGGCTA
>JBEBBB010000282.1:0-3062 GCA_041158605.1 Pseudomonadota bacterium | reverse complement strand
AGACTTCAAAGGCCACATCGATTTTGTGGCCCAAAACGTGACCACCACCGACTTTGGCGACCAGGTTTTTGCCCCCTACGTGATGAAAGAGCAGAATGGGGTCAAGTTGGCGGTGATAGGCCAGGCCTTCCCCTACACCCCCATCGCCAACCCCCGCCACTTTGTGCCGGAATGGAGCTTCGGCATCCAAGACGAAAACATGCAGAAGCAGGTGGACGAGGTCCGTGCCAAAGGTGCACAGGTGGTGGTGGTGTTGTCGCACAACGGCATGGACGTCGATATCAAGATGGCCTCCCGGGTCAGGGGTATCGATGCCATTTTGGGTGGACACACCCACGATGGCATGCCCGCCCCCACGGTGGTGAAGAACCCCGGTGGCCAGACCTTGGTCACCAATGCGGGTTCCAATGGCAAGTTTTTGGCGGTGCTGGATTTTGATGTGCGGGGTGGCAAGGTCCAAGACTACCGCTACAAACTGATGCCCGTGTTTTCCAACCTCATCAAGGCCGACAAAGACATGCAGGCCTTGATCGACAAACACCGCGCACCATACAAGGCCAAGCTCGACGAAAAACTGGCCGTGTCTGAGGGCGCTTTGTACCGCCGTGGCAACTTCAATGGCTCGTGGGACCAGTTGATCTGTGATGCACTGATGGAGGTCAAAGGTGCCGATGCGGCGTTCTCACCCGGGGTGCGCTGGGGTACCAGCTTGTTGCCAGGTGACACCATCACCTACGAGCGTATGATGGACCAGATGGCCGTGACCTACCCCGCCACCACCCTCAACGAGTTCACTGGCGCCCAGATCAAAGAGATCATGGAAGACGTGGCCGACAACATTTTTAACCCGGACCCTTACTTCCAGCAGGGCGGCGACATGGTACGTGTGGGCGGCATCCAGTACACCTGCGACCCCAAGGCCAGCATAGGCAAACGCATCAACAACCTCAGCCTCAAAGGCAAGCCCCTGGACGCCGATAAAAAGTACAAGGTGGCGGGTTGGGCCTCGGTGCAAGAGGGTGTGCAAGGTACCCCGATTTGGGACGTGGTGTCGGGTTACCTGAAAGACAAAAAAGTGATACGCCAGGTCCAGATCAACCAACCCAAGTTGACCGGCGTGTCTGGTAACCCAGGTATGGTGCTGTAAACCCAGAGCCAATCTGCCGCAGGGCAGGGGAGCTGCTTTACGGGTGTTGCCGACCTGCCGGCGCGGGGCGGTAGGCCGCCACGATGTGGGTGGCCATCTGATCGGCCAGCGCCGCTTCGGCCTGGAACACCTGGCCTTGGCAGTCGTGCTTCAACAGCTCGCTCTCCTCGGCGTTTTGGCCGCGCAAAACCACCACAATCGCCGGGTTCAGGGTTTGTGCGGTGGCCACCATTAGGCGTGCGGCCACAGGATCGGCGCAAGTGACCACCAACATGGCCGCTTGTGCAATGTGCGCCTGGATCAACACCTCTGCAGCGGTGGCATCACCACTGACCGCCTGTATGCCTTGTTCACGCAAGGTGTCTACTGTGGCCCGGTGTTGTTCGGCCACCACCAAGGGCAGGCCCTGTTGCACCAGCGCTTGGGCGATGCGGGCACCCACCTCACCATGGCCTACCAACACCACGTGGCCGGCCAAGTGGTCTTCGGGGGTGTCGGCGGGCAGTTCGGCCAGGGGGTCGGACCGGTGCTCCATGCGCCGCGCCGTTGCCGACCGGGCCAGCACCCAGTGCCGCAGGGGGTCTATCGCGGCAAACAAGGCCGAGTTGGCCGCGATGGCGATCAAAGCGCCTGCCAACACCAGGCTTTGCCCCTCGGTGGGCAGCAAGCCCAAAGACAAACCCAGCCCCGCCAGAATGAACGAGAACTCACCAATTTGTGCAAGGCTCACACCCACCGTTAAAGCGGTGTTCAAGGGGTAGCGGAACACCAGCACCAGTGCCACAGCGGCCACGGTTTTGCCCAGCATGATGATGGCCACCACCGCCAGCAATTTGATGGGGGACTGCCAAATCACAGCCGGGTCGAACAACATACCCACCGAGACAAAAAACAGCACGGCAAATGCGTCGCGCAACGGCAGTGTTTCGTCGGCTGCGCGGTGGGCGAATTCAGATTCCCGCATCATCATGCCGGCAAAAAACGCCCCCAGCGCAAACGACACATCGAACAGTTTGCCCGCACCAAAAGCCACGCCCAATGCGATGGCCACCACCCCCAGGGTGAACAGCTCCTGGGACCCTGTGCGGGCGATCCACCACAACAGGCGGGGCAACACCCGCCGGCCCACCACCAGCATCAAGGTGATAAACACCGCGACCTTGAGCAGTGTGGTGCCGACCGTGGTCCATAGCTGGGTGCTGTCCACCGCCGTGGGCGTTGGGCTTGCGCCGGTGGGCGCCGCGAGCAGCCCGGCCAAGGCCGGCAGCAGCACAAGCACCATGACCATCACCAGGTCTTCGACCACCAACCAGCCCACAGCGATTTGACCATTCACCGAGGTGAGCAAGCCTTTGGCCTCCAGGGCTCGCAACAAGACCACGGTGCTCGCCACCGACAGGCACAAGCCAAATACCAGGGCAGCGCCCAGGTCCCAGCCCCACCAGGTGGCGGTGGCCCATCCCAGCAAGGTGGCCACGCCCATTTGTACCAAGGCCCCGGGTACAGCGATGGCTTTCACCGCCATCAGGTCTTTGATCGAAAAGTGCAGCCCCACCCCAAACATCAACAGCATCACCCCGATTTCAGCCAATTGGCCTGCCAAGCCCACATCGGCCACAAAACCAGGCGTGGCAGGGCCTATGGCAATGCCCGCGATCAGGTAGCCGACCAAGGGCGGCATGCGCAGGCGTGTGGCCAACAGGCCAAACACCATGGCCAACCCAAATCCGGCGGCGATGGTGGCGATCAGGCTGACGTCATGGGGCATCCGGACGGGGTCCTTTCGAGGAAACAGGGGAGGGGTCTCCCAGTGTAGGGCCCCTGGTCCATCGGTGTGCCTGTGGGGGTAAACCCCACTATTGCCCGTTCATGCCGGGCCTTGGGCGGTGGGGTAGGTGCCGGGCAGCAGGATGTT
>JBEBBB010000281.1:0-5830 GCA_041158605.1 Pseudomonadota bacterium | reverse complement strand
TGTCTTCAGAGGCAAAATCCTCAAGGAGTGCCGGCCCTGCCCAGGTGGGCGTTTGGGTGCGGGCCAGCAAGGCCATCTGCAGGGCTGTGAAATCGCTCAGGCCCACAAAATGGGTGCCCTTCTCGACCGCTTTGGCCAGTTGTTTGTAGGGCAGCTGCGGCAACAAGCGTGTCAACCCGTAGCCCCCCCGTGTGGTCATGGCCAGGTCTGCGCCGCTGGCAGCAGCCCGAGCGATGGCTTGCAAGCGGGTGTTGTCGTCCCCCGCAAACCGCATGTGGCTGGTCAAGGCATCGGGGTCCACCTCCACGTCGTGCCCCAAGGCCCGCAAACGGGCCAGGCCCCGTTTGAACCCCGCTTTGTCGCGAACGGCGCTGCTGGGCGAATAAATGTAGATATGTGACATGGGGGGATTATTCCTCACACCAACCCGACCACGCGGCCCGGTGGCCCCGGTCTGGGTAAGGCACCTGGCGCCAATCACCGGGCAATGCGGCCGTGTCGGGGTGTTCAACACCGCCGTCCCAGGCCGCCCGTGCTGGTGCCATGCTGTGTAAGGTCCGGGCCAAAGCCAATTGGCCCGGCGCTACCACCAGCACCACCCGGTCCAGGGCCAGGTGCTCCAACCAGTCCAACAACACCCGGCCATGTGTGGCCAAACTGTGCCAGGCGGCTTTTTTGGGTTTATCGCTTTGCCCGCAACCCACCAGGTCAGGGACCAAGACCCGCCGTCCGCCTGGGGGGTGTTCCAGCCAATCAGCCCATTGGGGCCACCAGGCCTTGGGGTCGTGCAAACACAACCACGGCGGCTCTCCCGCACCTTCGGCGGTGGCGGGTTTGTCCATGTGGTGCAGGCGCAGCCCATTCAGAACAGGCAGACCCGTGGTGTGGTGGCTGTGTGCTTGCAGTGCCGACCATCCAGGCCACAAGGCCCCCCAAGTTGCAAAAACCGATTCGGGTGTGCGCAAAGCGTCCTCTCGCAAGGGTGTGGCGCGTGCGCGGGCCTGTTGGCGCCGTTGTTCAAAAAAAGCTTGCAACAACGAGACGGATGGCGCGGCTGCAACCCCGGAAACCACCTGTGTGTGGGGGTTGAGGCGGCGATCACCCAACAGGTCTATCACCGACCCCGCCGCCCCGGTGCGGGGCTCAGGGGCACCGTACACCAAGCGTCTGATGCGCGCATGCGCCACCGCCTGGGCACACATGGCACAGGGCTCCAGGGTCACATACAAATCACAGTCGGCCAAACGGTGGTTACCCAACCGTTGTCCAGCCAGGCGCAAGGCGACGATTTCGGCGTGGGCCGAAGGGTCGTGGTCGGTGACCGTGCGGTTGTGCCCCACCGCCACCACCACACCCGCCCGCACCACCACCGCACCCACGGGCACCTCGCCAGCCTCAGCAGCCAGCTGGGCCTGTTTCAAAGCCAAAGCCATGTGGGCGGTGTCGTTGTGGGGGTCTGGGGCTGTGGTCATGGCAAATTGGCGGTACAGTGTTGCCATTGTGTCCGACCCCCACCTTTTTTGCCCACCTCTCCCATGAACAGCCACGCGGCCGATCGCCCACTCCGTGTATTGGTGGCCGACGACAACACCATCAATTTGCGGGTGGCCACCCGGGTGCTCCGAGACATGGGGCACAGCGGTGTGTTGGTCACCGATGGTGACAAAGCTTTAAAGGCCATGGAGCAGCAGCGGTTTGACCTGGTGTTGCTCGATGTGTCTATGCCCAACCGCGATGGCATGAGCACCTTGGCCGAAATCCGGCAGCGGGAAAAAGCGGGGCAGACCCGCACCACCGTGATCATGGTCACCGCCCACGATTTGCCCAGTGACCGGCAACGCATGCTCAGCGCCGGTGCGGATGGTTACGTTGCCAAACCGCTGGACACCGAACCCTTGCGCGCCGAACTCCGGCGGCTTTTCCCCTGAGGCCCCGTGCAGCTGCCCAATACCCCAGTCCCCTCCCCCACCGTCTTGGTGGTCACCCGGCGTTTGGAGGTTTTGGACACTGTGCTGCCGTTGCTTAACCAGCACGGCTCGCCCCAGGTATTGGCCACACGGGATACCGTTGAGGCCTTGGCCAGGATCCGCCAGTTCCCGGTGGAGCGGCTCTGGCTGGACGCCGACCTTCCCCAAGCCTCGGCGTTGTTAAGTGGTGCACTCGAACACAGCACCGGTACACCGGCTCGACCACCGTCTGCGGTGCTCTTGAAAGACGGCCAGCCCCAAGACCACCTGGCTTGGGTGGCGTTGGGTGTGTCGGAGTTTGTGGAAGCGCCGTTGTCGCCCGGCGTTTTTGAAGCGCGGTGGGTGGCTTGGTTGCGCGAGCGCGAGGTGCTGTGGCAACGCTTCCAAGGCATGGCGTTGGCCGATGTGGAAACCGGCTTGCCCAACCAGGGGGCGGGTGTGGCGGCCCTGGTCCGTGCGCAGGCGTCGGCCCTGCGGGCGGGATACCCTCTCACTGTGGTCGCATGGGCGGTGCCTGCCTCGGCATTGCCGGCCATGGCCGAACACCTGCAGCACAACATCCGTACCGAAGACCTGTTGGTGCGGTGGGCCGCCGACCGGCTGGTGTTGGTGTTGCCCCGGTCCAGCTTGGTGGACACCGCGCGTTTGGTGGAGCGTTTGTTCAAGAACCTGCCAGGCCCCCACGCTGACCAAGCGGCGGGGGTGGCCGCTTTGTCGCCACAAACCAAAGACCTGGGGTTGATGGCCCAGGCCGAAGAGGCTCTGGCTGCAGCCCTGCGGGCGGGGCCAGGTGCTGTGGCCATGGCCTCGGCGGGTGGCCCCAGGGTGTTGCCCCCTACCCGCCGCACCTGAACCCGCAGCGCGCCAGCTTGCGGGTACATGTGGCTGGTTCTTCAGTTCAACGGTATTCCCGAACGGGCCACTGCCGCCCGGTAGCGTGTGACCTCCCGCTCCATCAAGGCCTGCAAGGGTTGGGGCGGTAACCAAGCCGCATCCATCGATTGTTGGGCCAGTTTGGTTTTGAAATCGGGGTCGTTGCTGGTGCTGCTCAACACCTGTTGCAAACGTTGGGCCACCACAGGGTCCAGACCCGCCGGCGCCGCCAAGGCGTACCAGGCATCGAACAAGGCGTAGCCCAAGCCCAACTCGGTGAGCGATGGGACTTGAGGCAACAAAGGGGTGCGTTTGTCGGCCACCACCGCCAAAGCGCGCAGTTTCCCATCCTGGATGGCCCCTTTCGCCGAGGCCAGTGTGTCGATGCCCAGTTGCACGTCACCCCTCAGGATGGCGATCAAAGCGTCGGCACTGCCTTTGTAGGGCACGGGTGTCATGCGGGCGCTGCGGGCGTAGGTCAACATCTCGCCCACCAAGTGGGGGCCGGTGCCTGGGCCAAACGTGGCGTAATTGAGGACGCCGGGTTTGTCTTTGGCAACAGCCAGCAGCTGGTTGAGGTCGGTGTAAGGGCTGTTGGCCCCCGTGACGATCACCAAAGGTGCACGCGCTACCAAACCCAGTGTCTGCAACTGACGGAAGGGGTCATAGGGCAGTTGGCGCCGCACAGCGGGGTTCACCGTGAAGGTGGACGACCCAGAAAACAACAAGGTGTAGCCATCTGCTGCAGCACCTGCCACCGCCGCAGCGCCGATGGACGTGCCCGCGCCAGGCCGGTTGTCCACCACCACTGGCTGCCCCAGGGCCTGGCTCAAACGCTCGGCCAACAAACGGGCCACGGTGTCGGTGCCACCACCAGGTGGAAACGGCACCACCAGCTTGATGGAGCGGTTGGGCCAGGTGTTGGCTAGTGCGGATGTGCCCCACAAGGTGGTGGCCCCCAGCAGGGTGGCGCTCAGGGCGGTGCGGCGGTTGGGGTGTTTGGGGTTGGTCATGGTCTGGTGCTTGGCGTGGTCACTGGGGGCTGGCGGTCTCGGCGGGTTGGGTGTCGGTGTCGAACCAAGGGGCGGTGGGCTCGCCCAGGTCCCAATACAGGCCCCCCATGGCGTGCAGGCCCTCGCGGGCCACAGACGCCAACAGGTGTTCGTCCGGGGCGTGCTGGTTGCACGCCGGGTGGGAATGGGGAACCCACAGCGTGGGCAGGCCTAGCGTGTGGGCGAAGATGTGGTTGGGCAGGGTGCCGGCCAGGTTGGGCAACACCGCCACCGGGCCTTGTGTGCTGGCGGCCATGGAGGCCTTGGCCCAGCGCACCCAGGGGTGGTCCAGCGGCAAGCGGGTGGCCGGGGCCGACGCGTCGATGCGCACAGTCACCGCCTCAAACCCGGCCGCGTCCAGGTGCGCGCGCAGCAGGTCGTGCAGCGACTCCCAGGGTGTGCCCACCACAAACCGCAGCTGGCCTGTCAGCGTGGCCGATGCGGGTATGGCGTTCACGGGCCTGTCGGGGTTGCCCGCCCCCATGGCCAACACCTCCAGGGTGTTCCAGGCCACCAGGCGTTCGACCGGGGTCAACCCCGGCTCGCCCCAACCGGGCGTGGGCAGCGGGTCTTCGGGCGCACCACCCACCGGCACGCCCGCCAGCGCCTCGCGCAGTGCCGGTGTCAGTGGTGGTGGCCGCAACGCCGCCACCTGGATGCGGCCGTGTGCGTCGACCAAACTGGCCCAGGCGTGGGTGAGCACAGTGGCCGGGTTGGCCAACACCCCACCCCAGTTGCCCGAGTGCTGGCCCCGCTCACGGGCGTTGTATGCCAGGGTGAAATTCACCGCCCCTCTGGAGCCCATGAACAAGGTCGGCCGGTCGGCCGCCACCCGGGGGCCGTCGCACGCCAAAAACAGGTCGGCCTTCAGGGCGTGTTGTTGGGCCTCACAAAACGCTGCCAAGCCGGGGGAGCCGGCCTCTTCGCCCATTTCGATCAGCACCTTCACGTTGTAGCCCAGACGCCCCTCGCGGGCGGCCAGCACCCGCCCCAAAGCGGCCAAGTTGATGGTGTGCTGGCCTTTGTTGTCGGCGGTGCCCCGCCCGTACCAGCGGTCGCCCTCCCGCTGCACCACCCACGGCGACCGGCCTGGGCCCCAGCGACCCTCTTGGCCGTTGACCACGTCGCCATGGCCGTAGGTGAGCACGGTGGGCAGGTCGGGGTGTTCGGTCCGCTCTGCGACCAGGAACGGCCCACCGCGCGGGTCGGGGTTGGCGTGCACTTGGCACGCAAAGCCCCAGCCGGCTAGCGCCGGCACCAGGGCCTGTTCCAAGTAGGCCGCCAACGCGGGCGGTGGCGCGCCCAGGTCGCTTTCGGTGCGGTAGGCCACGCGGTGGTCCAGCTCGGCGGCGAAAGCCCCGCTGTCCATGTAGGCGTCCAGTTCGCTGTGCAATTGCGCAAGTGTCATGACAAAAAGTGTACTGACAAGCAAATGCGTTCACAATGATAGAAATCAGATCGCAGCATGCACCCAAAAGCAAAGCTCAAACCATGTCCAACCCCGCCTCTTTGTTTTTGTCCACCATGGCCCGGCATTTTTTGGCGGTGGCCCACAGCGGCTCGGTGACCGAGGCCGGCGCCGCCTTGCACGTGGCGCCGTCAGCGGTCAGCCGCCAAACCGCTCTGCTCGAAGACGCCCTGGGTTGCGCCTTGTTTGAGCGGCAGGCGCGGGGCATGCGTCTCACGGTCCCCGGTGAGCAGCTGTTGGGGTGGCTGCGCGAGGTGGAGCAGCGCGCCCAGGGTTTGCCCGCCGAGTTGCAAGGTTTGACCACCGACGCCCAACAACAGATGCACCTGGCGTGCACAGAAGGGCTGACCACCGGTTTGGTGCCGCGCGTGATGGCGGCCTTTCGCGCCCAGCACCCCCGCGTGCGCCTGCACCTGCGGGTGGGGCATGCCGACCAGATCGACCAGTGGTTGCAACGGGGCGAGGTGAAG
>JBEBBB010000280.1:0-6729 GCA_041158605.1 Pseudomonadota bacterium | reverse complement strand
TGCAAGACACCATTCAGCGCTTGGGCCGCGCCGATTTTGGCAAGCCTATCGAGGTGCCGCCTGGTATGGACAACAGCGTGCTGGGGTGGCTGGCCGACTCGCAAAGGCGTTTGGCGAGCATGGACTTGCGGCAGTACCAGGCGATCGTGCAGTCGTCTGACGACGCCATCATCACCAAAACCTTGGATGGCCTGGTGACCAGTTGGAACCCGGGCGCTGAACGGGTGTTTGGTTACACCGCCGCAGAGATGTTGGGGCAACCTGTTCTGACCTTGTTTCCCCCTGAGCGGGTGCCCGAAGAAGCGCGCATCATGGCCTTGATCAAGGCCGGGCAAAAGGTGCCCACCTTCGAAACCCAGCGCCGCCACCGAGACGGCCGCCTGATCGAGGTGTCGGTCACCCTGTCGCCTATTTTTAACGACCGCCAGGAGGTGGTGGGCGCCTCCAAAATCGCCCGTGACATCAGCGAGCGCAAACACAACGAGGTGCTGGTTCAAGCCAAAGACGTGGCCGAGCGCACAGCCCAGGCGCGCACCAACTTTTTGGCCAACATGAGCCACGAGTTGCGCACCCCCATGAACGCCGTGCTGGGGTTCACCCGCCTCTTGCTGGACACCCCCCTGGATACCGAACAACGCAAGCATTTGCACACCATACACACCGCCGGTGAGGCCTTGTTGGCTTTGCTCAATGACATCCTGGACTCGGCCAAGCTGGACAACGGCGGCGTCACCCTGGAGGTGGTGGACTTTGACCTGGGTGCCTTGTTGCGGCAATTGGAAGCCACTTATGGCTTGTCGGCCAGCCACAAGGGGCTGTTTTTTGAGGTCATCAGCGGGCCAGGGCTCGCCAGCCACTACAAGGGCGACAGCTTGCGCCTGGGCCAGGTGTTGACCAATTTGGTGGGCAACGCCATCAAGTTCACCGAAAAGGGATCGGTGACCTTGTCGCTGCACCCCACCCCTGAGGGTTTGCACCTGCAGGTGGTCGATACCGGTATAGGCATGACCCCCGAGCAGCAAGAGCGGTTGTTTTCGCCTTTTCAGCAGGCCGACGAGTCGGTGGCCCGGCGATTTGGTGGCACCGGTTTGGGCACCTATATCAGCAAGCAGTTGGTGGACCTGATGGGGGGCCGCATTTGGGTGGACAGTGCGCTGGGACGGGGCTCTACTTTCCACGTGCAATTGCCACTGCAGCCGGCAGAACCCCAGGGGCTGGAACCGGTGTCGGAGCTGCACATCGCTCTGCCCCCGTTGAAGGTGCTGGTGGTGGATGACGTGCCGGTCAATTTGCAATTGCTGGCACTGGTGCTCAAAAAAGAGGGGCACGAGGTGTTGACCGCCAGCACCGGCGAGGCGGCTGTGCAGCTGGTCCAGGCCGGTGGCCTGGACATGGTGTTGATGGACATGCAAATGCCCGGTATGAGTGGGCTGGAGGCCTGTGAACACATACGGGCCTGGGAGCTGGCCACAGAACGGCCCCGCACACCCATAGTGGCCATGACCGCCAGTGTGCTGTTAACCGACCGCGAGGCCGCCCAGCGGGCTGGCATGGACGGGTTTGCCACCAAACCCGTGGTGTTGAAGCACCTGCGGGCCGAAATGGCCCTGGTGCTGGAGGCTTGTGCTCACGGCGCACCAAACCGCTGAAAGAGGTGTTGGCGCAGCCATTGGTTGCCCGGTTCGCGGTGGTAGCGGGCGTGCCAGAACAGGTTGATGGCCATGTCGGGCAATGGGGCGGGGTGGGGCGCTGTGGCCAGACCAAACGGGCCCACCACGCGCTCGGCCAAGCGCTCGGGCACGGTCGCCACCAGATCGGTGTTTTGCAGGATGTGGCCCACGGCCACGAAGTGGGGCACGGTCAGCCGCACGCGCCTTTGTATGCCTTGTTGCGCCAGCCAACTGTCCACCTGGTGGTGCCCCGTGCCTGCGGCCGCGACCACCACATGGTCACAAGCCTGGTAGGTCTGTAGTGTGGGGCCTTGTTGGGTCCAAGGGTGGCCTTGTCGGAACAGGCAAACGTAACGCTGCTCAAACAGCCGCTGCTGAAAAAACCCTGCTTGCAGCTGTGGCAGCAAACCGATGGCCAGGTCAACCCGGCCCTCGCGCATGTCGTCGGCCAGTTGGCCGCCGTGGTGGCGTGCCGTGTTGATGGCCACCCCAGGGGCGGCCTGGGCCAGCGAGGTCATGAGCCCCGGTAAAAAATAAATCTCGCCAATGTCGGTCATGGCCACCGTGAAAGTGCGCTGGCTGGTGAGTGGGTCAAAACCCTCGCGGGGTTGAACCGCGCCCTGAATCAAGCCCAATGCTTGTGCGACGGCTTCGGCCATCTGTTCCGCGTAAGGGGTGGGTTCCATGCCCTGGGCGGTGCGCACAAACAGCTCATCGCCCAGGGTTTTGCGCAGCCGGGCCAGTGCATTGCTGATGGCCGGTTGTGACACCCCCAGCGAGTCGGCCGCCCGGGACACCCGCCGGTCGGTGAGCAGCTGGTTAAAAACCACCAACAGGTTGAGGTCCAGGTTGTGCAGTTGCATGGGGCTTTATTTCGTTTGGTGATGTTTTTTATTCACAATCTCATCTTGGATTATGGGCTTGCATGGGCGAACATCCCCGCACAAAAGGAGACCCACCGTGAACCAGACCGATACAGGTGCCGATGCGCACTTTCCCGACAGCCCCGACTGGGCCGGTGATGGCACCAGCCGCATCCCTTTTAAGGTGTATACCGACGAGGCCTTGCACCAAAAAGAGCTGGAGCGCTTTTTTTACAAAGCCCATTGGTGTTATGTGGGGCTGGAGGCCGAAATCCCCAACCCGGGCGATTACAAGCGCACGGCCATCGGCGAGCGGTCGGTGGTGCTGACCCGCGACATGACCGGCCAGATCCATGTGGTGGAGAACGTGTGTGCCCACCGGGGCATGCGGTTTTGCCGCGAGCGGCATGGCAACCGCAAAAGCCTGGTGTGCCCTTACCACCAATGGGCGTACGGCCTGGACGGGAAACTGATCGGTGTGCCGCTGCGCCGGGGCGTGAAGCAAGACGGCGAGATGCAAGGTGGCATGCCCCCAGACTTCAACATGGCCGACCATGGCCTGACCAAGCTGAAAGTGGCCACCCGGGGTGGGGTGGTGTTCGCGTCGTTTGACCCCAACGTCGAACCGTTTGAGGACTACCTGGGCCCCACCATCTTGGGCTACTTCGACCGCTTGTTCAACGGCCGCCAACTGACCCTGTTGGGCTACAACCGCCAGCGCATACCGGGCAATTGGAAGCTGATGCAAGAGAACATCAAAGACCCCTACCACCCAGGCTTGCTACACACTTGGTTTGTGACCTTTGGGCTTTGGCGGGCCGACAACAAGTCTCAGTTGCGCATGGACGCGCACCACCGGCATGCCGCCATGGTGTCCACCCGGGGCACCGGCGGGCAGGCCGACCAGGTGACCCAGGTGTCCAGCTTCAAACAGGCCATGAAACTCAACGACGAGCGTTTTTTGGACATCGTGCCCGAGGCGTGGTGGGGCGGCCCCACCGCGGTCATGACCACCATTTTCCCCAGCGTGATCCTGCAGCAACAGGTCAACAGCGTGTCAACCCGGCACATCCAGCCGGTGGGGCACGGCGCGTTTGATTTTGTCTGGACCCACTTTGGGTTCGAGGACGACACCCCCGAGATGACCGAACGCCGTTTGCGCCAAGCCAACCTGTTTGGCCCAGCGGGGTTTGTGTCGGCCGACGATGGCGAGGTGATCGAGTTTTCCCAAGAGGGTTTCGAGAGCAAACCCGCGCACCACACGCTGGCCGAACTGGGTGGCACGGGGGTGGAAGACACCGAGCACATGGTGACCGAAACGCTGATCCGCGGCATGTACCGCTACTGGCGGCAGGTGATGGAGGACTGAGATGGACCTGGATTTCAAAACCGCCTGGGGTATCCAGCAGCTGTACGCCGCCTACGCGAGCGCCCTGGACGCAAGCCAGTGGGACCGCTGGCCCACTTTTTTCACCGAGACCTGCAGCTACCGCCTGCAGCCCCGCGAAAACCACGAACGGGGGTTTCCGCTGGCCACCTTGGCTTTTGAGGGGCAAGGCATGTTGCTGGACCGGGTGTACGGCATCCAGGAAACGCTGTTCCACGACCCGTATTACCAGCGCCATGTGGTGGGCGTGCCTTTGGTGCAGGTGCTAGCGCCTGGGCGTTACGCCTGCGAGGCCAACTACGCCGTGTTCCGTACCAAGTTGTCGCAGCCCAGCACGGTGTTCAGCGTGGGCCGCACCCTGGACGTGGTGGTGGACACCCCGGGTGGTTTGAAGTTTGAGTCGCGCCTGGTGGTGTACGACACCGAGATGATCCCGAATTCGATCATTTACCCCATCTGAGGCACCCATTTCGGCACAAAAAAGGGGCACAAAAAAAGCCGTCAGGGTTGACGGCTTTTTGAGAGCGGGTAGCTGTTTTGCTGGCAGCGCACCCAGAACAAACGGCGGGCTTGGGGTTGGTGCCCGAGCCCGGGCGGTTGTGCCGTTGTTTAGGCGGCGACGGCCAGGGCCTTGACCTTGGCGGACAGGCGGCTCTTGTCGCGAGCGGCCTTGTTTTTGTGGAAGATGCCCTTGTCGGCGATGGTGTCGACAACGGCTTGCATTTTGGCGAACAGCTCGGTGGCTTTGGTTTTGTCACCGGCCACAACCGCTTTTTCAACGTTCTTGACAGCGGTGCGGTACTTGGAACGCAGCGAGGTGTTGGCGGCGTTCAGTTTGACGTCTTGGCGGGCGCGTTTGCGGCCAGACGCCAGGCGGGGGTTCTTTTTCTTGGGCTTGGTTGCCATGGTTTAAATATCCTATTGGTTTGTGGATGTTGCCAGCAAAGCCGACCATTATAGCCCGTGCCCGATAAAGAGGCAAGGTTGCCGCCTTGCTGGGTGTTTGACCTGGGTCAAGGCCGTTCCGGGCTGGGGTGGCTACCATGCGGCCATTGTTGTTGTTGACCTTCCGATGTACACCCCAGCCGAGAGCCGTTCCGCCGTGGAGCCCGCCGACCCAACCCCTACCGCCACGCCACAGGCCCATGCCGACACCCCCGTGTCGCCTGGTGCTGCCATGCCCCACCGCAAGGTGATACGCGGGTGGCTGGCGCCTTTGGTGGCACGCCGCACCGCCACCGGCGTTTTGTTGCTGCTGCTGGATTGGGTGGTGTTTGCGGCGTTGTTGTCTGGCACCGTGGTGTGGGCGCCATGGTGGGCCAAATTGTTGTGTGGTGCGGCAGCCGGGTTCATGATTGGGCGCTTGTTCATCATTGGGCACGACGCTTGCCACCAGAGCTACACCCCGCACAGGGGGCTGAACCGGTTGTTGGGCCGCATCGCCATGGTGCCCTCCCTGACGCCCTACAGCCTGTGGGAGGTGGGGCACAACGTGGTGCACCATGGGTACACCAACTTGAAGGGGGTGGATTTTGTCTGGGCCCCCCTCACCAAAGCCGAGTTTGAAGCCCTGAGCCCCACCCGGCGTTGGCTGGAGCGGGTGTACCGCAGCGGTTGGGGGCCGGCTTTGTACTACCTGATCGAGATGTGGTGGTTGCGCATGTTTTTTCCGCGCAAGGCCTACCTGGGGGCCCGCCGTGCCGTGTTCACCTGGGACGGCGTGTTTGTGAGCGTGGTGGCTGCCCTGTGGGTGGCGGGCCTGGTCTGGGCGGCACGCGCCACCGGCCAGTCTGTGGGGCTGTTGGTGGGAACGGGTTTTGTGCTGCCCTTTTTGTTTTGGAACGCGATGATCGGGTTTGTGGTGTACGTGCACCACACCCACACCGCCGTGCAGTGGCACGACGACAAGCAGGCGTGGGCCAAGGCAGCGCCGTTTGTGTCCACCACCGTGCACCTGACCTTCCCCTGGCGCATCGGCGGTTTGTTGCACCACATCATGGAGCACACCGCCCACCACGTCGATATGAGCGTGCCCCTGTACCGCCTCAAAAAGGCCCAACAGAAGTTGGAAGATATGTTGCCTGGGCGCATCATCATCCAGCGTTTCAGCTGGCGGTGGTACTTTGAAACCGCCCGGCGCTGCAAGCTTTACGACTTCACGCGGCGGTGCTGGACCGACTTTCATGGCACGCCAACCAGCGAGGTGCGACAATACGCACCCACATGACACAAGCTTTTTCTGAATTGTCCCTGTCGCCGGCGTTGGCGCGGGCCGTGGCCGAGATGGGCTACGAGAACATGACGCCCATCCAGGCACAGGCCATTCCTGTGGTGTTGGAGGGCCGCGACGTGATGGGTGCGGCCCAGACCGGCACGGGCAAAACGGCGGCGTTTTCGCTGCCCTTGCTCCAGCGCTTGCTCAAACACGAAAACGCGTCCACCTCGCCCGCGCGGCACCCGGTGCGCGCCCTGGTGCTGTTGCCCACCCGCGAACTGGCCGACCAGGTGGCGCAACAAATCGAGCTGTACGCCAAACACACGCAACTGCGCAGCACGGTGGTGTTTGGTGGCATGGACATGAAGCCCCAGACGGCCGAGCTGAAAAAAGGCGTTGAGGTGCTGGTGGCCACCCCCGGGCGTTTGCTGGACCACATCGAGGCCAAAAACTGCGTGCTCAACCAGGTCGAGTACGTGGTGCTCGATGAGGCCGACCGCATGCTGGACATTGGGTTTTTGCCCGATTTGCAGCGCATCCTGAGCCACCTGCCCAAAACCCGCACCACCCTGCTGTTCAGCGCCACCTTCTCCC
>JBEBBB010000279.1:0-15238 GCA_041158605.1 Pseudomonadota bacterium | reverse complement strand
GGTCCTTTCAACTGCTGTTCATGGTGATCATTGGCGGCATGGGCTCGATCATGGGCAGCTTTTTTGGCGCCGCCTTTATCGTGGTCCTCCCCATCTTCCTCAACCAAGCCCTCCCTTGGTTAGGCGACCTGGTGGGGCTCACCGTGTCAACCGCGTTGGTGTCTCACACCGAGTTCATGGTGTTTGGGGCCTTGATTGTGTGGTTCCTGATCGCCGAGCCCCATGGACTGGCCAAGCTGTGGAGCATCGGCAAACAGAAACTGCGCATCTGGCCTTTCCCCCACTAAAACCCCGTTTTCCCCCGTGCCTTCAACCTCAAACCAGGAGACAACCCCCATGAAAATCAAACACATCGCTTTGTGCGCTGCCGTGGCCTGCGCCACACTGGCCACCGCCTTGCCGGCCATGGCCCAGGAAAAAGTGCAGTTCTTCCCCGTGCTATCTGGTCGCACAGGCCCCGTTGCACCCAACGCCACCCCCTGGGCGAACGGCCACAACGACTACATGAAGCTGGTGAACGCCCGTGGGGGTATCAACGGCGTCAAGACCTTGGTGGAAGAGTGCGAAACCGCTTACGCCACCGACCGGGGCGTGGAGTGTTACGAACGCCTCAAAGGCAAACACGGCGGGGCCACCGTGTTCCAACCCCTGTCCACAGGCATCACCTTTGCCCTAACGGAAAAAATCCCGACCGACAAAATCCCCATGATCACCTCTGGTTATGGCCGCAGTGACTCGGCCGACGGCGGTATCTTCAAGTGGAACTTCCCACTGATCGGTCATTACTGGGTCGCGGGTGACACGGTCTTGCAACACATCGCCAAAACCGCTGGCGGTTGGGACAAACTCAAAGGCAAAAAAATCGCTGTCGGTTACCACGACAGCCCTTTTGGCAAGGAACTGCTGCCCATCATGCAAGAGCGGGCTGCCATGCACGGCTTCAGCCTGCAACTGCTGCCCATCCCCGCTCCCGGTGTGGAGCAAAAGGCCATTTGGTTGCAAATCCGCCAGCAACGCCCCGACTATGTCGTGCTGCAGACCTGGGGCGTCATGACCGCCACCTCCATCAAAGAAGCTGTGGCCACCGGTTACCCGCGTGAAAAAATGTTCGGTACCTGGTGGTCGGGCGCCGAACCCGATATCAAAGACATCGGCGCTGCGGCCAAGGGCTACAACGCGGTGATGATGCAGCACGGTGCCGAATTCCAGTCCGATGTGGTCAAAGAGATTCTGAGCAAGGTGCATGGGAAAGGCCAAGGCACTGGTCCCAAAGAAGAGGTCGGTACGGTGTTGTACATGCGCGGCGTGGTGGGGGCCATGCTGGCCACCGAAGGGGTTCGCGCTGCACAAGAAAAGTACGGCAAGGGCAAGGTGGTCACGGGTGAACAAGCCCGCTGGGGTTACGAAAACCTCAACCTGACACAAGCCAAGCTGGACGGACTGGGCTTCAAAGGCGTGATGCGCCCTGTGTCCACCTCTTGCCAAGACCACATGGGCTCTGCCTGGACCCGGGTGCACACCTGGGACGGCAGCAAGTTTGTTTGGGCATCTGACTGGCTGCAAGCCGACGAGCAGATCATCAAACCCCTGGTCAAAGCCTCTGCCGACAAGTACGCTGGCGAGAAAAAGCTGACACGCCGCGCACCCCAGGATTGCCAATCCTGATGGTTTGAGGCACCTGGCCGGTCCCTGTGGGACCGGCCCCACCCTTCACAAGGCGTTTTCCATGACCACCACACCCACGGTCCTCAATGTCAATGGCATCGAGGTGATCTACAACCACGTCATCTTGGTTTTAAAAGGGGTCTCGCTGCAGGTGGCCCAAGGCCAGATCGCTGCCATTTTGGGCGGCAATGGTGCCGGCAAAACCACCACGCTGCGGGCCATCTCCAACCTGTTGCAAGGCGAGCGGGGGGCGGTGACCAAAGGCAGCATCGAGCTTCGCGGGGAGCGCATCGAGAACATGACACCCGCCGATTTGGTCGAACGGGGTGTGGTGCAAGTCATGGAAGGTCGCCACTGTTTTGCCCACCTGACCATTGAAGAAAACCTGCTGACCGGCGCCTACACACGCACCTCCAAGGGCGAGATCGCAGCCAACCTCGACAAGGTCTACAACTATTTCCCCAGGCTCAAAACACGCAAAGGCAGCCAAGCCGCTTACACCTCTGGCGGTGAACAACAAATGTGCGCCATCGGGCGTGCGTTGATGTGCAACCCCAGTGTGGTGTTGCTGGACGAACCGTCCATGGGGCTGGCACCTCAAATCGTTGAAGAGGTTTTTGAGATTGTCAAAGACCTCAACCAAAAAGAAAAGGTGACTTTTCTGATCGCCGAACAAAACACCAACATGGCACTGAAGTACGCCGACTACGGCTACATCATGGAGAGCGGCCGGATCGTGATGGACGGCGTGGCCGCAGACTTGCGCAACAACGAAGACGTGAAAGAGTTTTATTTGGGTATGGGCGGTGGGGAGCGCAAAAGTTTCAAAGACGTCAAAAGTTACCGGCGCCGCAAACGCTGGTTGGCCTGAGCAACCGCCTTTCGACCCCCGCCCCCAGACCACCGGCGCCATGACACACCACACCCATTACGACGCACTGGAAACACGTGACCCCCTTGAGCGGGAAGCGCAACTGTTCCAGCGTTTGCCACAACACCTGGCGTGGATGCACAGCCTCGATGCCAACAACCTACCCGGTGTAGGACTCGACCAGTTGAGCACCTGTCGCTCGCGAGAGGCTTTGTCCCGGTTGCCTGTGCTGCGCAAGCACCAGGTATTGGAGCGGCAACAACTCACACGAGGCACCCATCCGTTTGGCGGCCTTGCCACCACAGGCTACGGCCCAACCATGCCCAGGGTGTTTGCCAGCCCTGGCCCCATCTACGAACCAGAAGGGCACCAGAAAAACCACTGGCGCATGGCCCGAGCCCTGTACGCCGCCGGGTTTCGCCCCGGCGAATTGGTGCACAACAGCTTCAGCTACCACATGACACCTGCAGGGTCCATGATGGAAACTGGTGCCCACGCACTGGGCGCCAGCGTGTTCCCTGGCGGCACCGGCAACACCGAACAGCAGTTGCAGGCCATGGCGGATTTGCGCCCAGCCGGTTACTGTGGCACCCCCAGCTTTTTGCGCATCCTCCTGGAGAAAGCCCAGGAAACCGGCGTGGCCTTGCCCTTCCTGACCAAAGCCATGGTCTCAGGCGAGGCATGCCCACCGTCGTTGCGGGATTGGTTTGGCAGCCGCGGTGTGCAGGTGTTCCAGTGTTACGCTACGGCCGATGTCGGCCTTATCGCCTACGAAACCAGTGCCCGCGAAGGTTTGGTCGTGGATGAAGATGTCATCCTGGAAATCGTCAGACCCGGAACCGGTGACCCGGTCGCCGATGGCGAGGTCGGCGAGGTGGTGGTGACCACCTTCAACACGGTGTACCCTTTGGTCCGGTTTGGCACCGGCGACTTGTCTGCCGTTTTGCCAGGCAACTGTTCCACTGGCCGCACACACACGCGCATCCGTGGGTGGATGGGCCGGGCCGACCAAACCACCAAGGTGAGGGGCATGTTTGTACACCCGTCGCAAGTGGCCGAGATATGCAAACGCCACCCGGGCGTTGCCAAAAGCCGCTTGGTTGTCAGCGGCGCCATGGCCAACGACCAGATGACCTTGCGCGTCGAGACCACCTTGTCTGCGGAGCAACTGCCCCCATTGATGTCTGCCCTTGAAACCACCGCGCGCGAGGTCACCAAACTGCGTTGTCAAGTGGAACATGTGGCTTTGGGCAGCCTCCCCAACGATGGCAAAGTGATTGAAGACACCCGCCAACTGAATTGAATTCAACGGGTTTACGTAGTTTCCTCAATCGACAACCCACCGGCCATACCGATACCATTACAAACTCGATTGATCTCTGCTGGAGACTACCCATGAAACGCTTGTTGAGCTTGGCCCTGGCTGCCACCACCACCTTCGGCGCCTTCGCCCAAGACTTCCCCTCCAAACCCATCACCATCGTGGTGCCTTTTGCGGCGGGGGGCCCCACCGATATCGTTGCACGGCAACTGGCCGAGTCCATGCGCAAGCACCTCAACAACGTGAGCATCGTGGTGGACAACGCTGCCGGTGCAGGCGGCACCATTGGTGCTGCCAAAGTAGCTCGGGCCGCGCCCGATGGGCAAACCTTGCTGGTTTGGCACATCGGCATGGCAGCTACCGCTGGCTTGTACCGCAAACTGCCCTACAAGCCTCTGGAAGATTTTGAGTACCTGGGCATGATCAACGATGTGCCCATGACCTTGTTGGGCAGCCCCAAGCTGCCAGCCAACACCTACCGGGACTTTGAAAACTACATCCGTGCCAATGGCGGCAAGCTCAACCTGGCACACGCCGGCTTGGGATCGGCCTCACACCTGTGCGGGTTGATGTGGCAATCGGCGGTCAAACTCGACAAGTCCATGACCACCATCGCCTACCGGGGTACCGCGCCCGCGATGAACGACCTGATCGCTGGCACCGTGGATGTGATGTGCGACCAAACCACCAACACCACCGCCCAAATCGAAGGCGGGCGTGTGAAGGCGTTTGCCGTGACCACCGCCAAACCCATGAGCAACCACAAGCTCCTCAAAGACTACCCCACGCTGCAGGAAATGGGGCTCAAGGGCTTTAACCTGAGCATCTGGCACGCCATGTACGCACCCAAAGGCACGCCACCTGCGGTTGCCAAAAAGCTCAACGATGCCCTGCGCGCGGCCCTGAAAGACCCAGACTTCATCAAAAAACAAGAGGCTTTGGGTGCCATTGTGGTGACCGACAAACGGGTGGAACCTGCTGGGCACAAAGCCTTTGTGTCCAGTGAAATCACCAAGCTCAAAACAGTGATTGACGCGGCCGGCCAATTCGCCGACTGACCCCCACCACACCAACCAGTACCCAACCCGCGCATGCGCGGGTTTTTTTGCGCCTGCAAAGCCAGGGTTTCCTACCGATAATGGGTGCCATGGCCAACCCCAGTTCGATTTGGAGCCCACTGCGGCAACCCGCCTTTCGGGGCTTGTGGTTGTGCGGTGGCGCGTTTTTTATCGGCAGCGGCATGCAGACCATGGCCGCCGCATGGTTCATGGTCGAAGCCACGGGGTCGTCTTTTTTGGCGGCTTTGGTCCAGACAGCGGTGTTTTTACCCATGTTTTTGCTGGCCCTGCCGGCCGGGGTATTGGCCGACACCACCGACCGTCGGCGCCTGGTCGCGGGCGCGCTGTCGGCCCAAACCGGGGCCTGCGCACTGCTGGCGGCGCTGGTGCTGGCCGGTTGGGCGGGCCCAACTTCTGTGCTGTTTTTGGTGTTTGTCACCGGCTGTTGCACAGCGGTCCTCACACCAGCCTGGAACTCGTCTGTGGTAGACCCTGTGCCAAGAGAGGAGTGGCCACAAGCCATCACCGCGATCAGCATCGCCTACAACGCCGCCCGGGCCGTGGGCCCCACACTGGCCGGGGTGGTTTTTGCACGTTTGGGCCCAGGCTGGGTGTTTGTGGTCACGGTGTTCACCACAGCAGTGATGTGGTGGTCCATACAACGTTGGCCTCCCAAAGCCCATCCCCCATCCAAGTTGCCACCCGAGCGGCTCTGGGGAGGAACCCTCAGTGGCCTGCGGTTTGCGTGGCACTCCCGCATGGTGCTGGCCCAGCTGATCCGGGTCATGGCTTTTAGTGCCGTGGGATCTGGTCTTTGGGCACTGCTGCCCGTGATCGCTCAACGGCAATTGGGTACCGGGGCAGAGGGGTTTGGTTTGTTGATGGGTTGCCTGGGCACAGGTGCGGTGGTAGCCGGGTTGTTCATTGGGCGCTGGCGTGCACGTTTTGGCTTGGATGCCATTGTGGGCGTGAGCTGCGTGGTGTTCGCCACCGTCATGGCCGTGGCCGCCTGGTGGCGCAACCCCGCAGGGGTTTTTGTGGCGATGGCGCTCGGTGGCGCTGCTTGGATGGCCGCCATGTCCACCTTCAACACCGCCACACAAGCCAGCGCGCCACCTTGGGTTCGGTCCCGTGCCGTGGCCTTGCACATCGTCGCTTCATTGGGAGCGTTTGCACTGGGATCGGCCTTTTGGGGCGCGGTGTCCGATGTTTTGGGTTTGGGAGTGGCCCTGTCCACAGGCGCGGTGTTGATGGCAGGCGGTTTGGCATTGGCACGCCCGTTCCCACTTCGCATCGGTACCACACACGAGGTGACCCAAAGCACCCCATGGGACGAGTTGTTTGTCGAGGCCGAACCCACACCCGATGCAGGCCCTGTGGCTGTCGAAATTGGCTACCGCATCCAAAACGGGCAGGACCAGGCTTTTTTGGAAGCCGTCGAGCAACTCAAGGCCCCACGCCGGCGAGACGGCGCCACCTTCTGGCGGGTGTACCGCGACCTGGGAGAACCCTCCCGGTATGTGGAACGGTTTATCGTGTCATCTTGGGCCGACTACCTGCACCAGCGGGCCCGGGCGACCGTGGCCGATCAGGCCCTGGAGGCCCATGTGCGCCTTTTCCTCGCATCGGGGGAACAAGCCCAGATGTCCCATTACGTGGCCGAACGCTGAACCGAAGCCCTTATAAGGCAGCGGTCACAACCACTTCAATGCGCCAAGCCGGGTTGGCCAGGGCCGCTTGTACCGTGGCCCGCGGCGGCGCCTGGCCCGGTACGACCCAGGCATCCCACACCGCGTTCATGCCCGGGAAGTCGGCCAGGTCGCTCAAAAAGATCTGCACCATCAGCAACCGGCTTTTGTTGGTGCCGGCACGGGCCAACAACTTGTCGACACAAGCCAGCACCTGAGCGGTCTGGCCTTCAATACCTTGGGTGGCATCATCAGGGATCTGCCCCGCCAGGTACACCGTGCCGTTGTGCACGGCCATTTCCGACAAACGTTCACCCACATCGAAACGTTGGATCACACACACCTCCTTCATCAACAAGAGCAAAAACTTAGAACGACCCGGTCTGGATCTGGTCTCTCGGCGTTTCCGTACGCTCCACCATGGTGATGGCGCCAAATGGGCAACGCACCTCACACCGGCGACACCCCGTGCAATCGCCCGGATGGTGGAGGACCGATCGTTTGACGCCCTGTTCGGTCTCTAAAGACAGCAGGTGCCAGGGGCAAGACCCCACACACCAACCACAACCGGTGCAACGCTGGGCAACGACCAGGGGCAACAACCGTCTGTCCTGGGCGGCCACAGCGTCAACCGCCTCTCAAAGCCGACAAGGCGAGCAGGGCCGCCCGCAAACCCTGGTAACCCTCTTCCCGCCCACACACCACGGCCTGCAGGCTGTGGACCAACATCAGGTTCAGTGGCAGGCCAAAATCCTCGACCACGCACCCCTGGGGGTCCAACCCGCCGTTTTGCCAAGCTCCCGATCGCACCACCAAGGGCCTGTCATCGGGTAAGTAGCCCACCACGGTTTTACCTTGGGCCATGGCGTACGCCGCTTCCCAAACCGTGCCACTGTCGGGCTCCCCACCCCGGAAATCCCGCAGATTGGCCACCACCGCGTCGGCCCGATCGATCAAAGCACGGTTGGCCTCATAGATGGCGCGAGAGGGATTGGGGCTTGTGGCGGGCAACACGGCATCCAAGGGGTACAAACCCTCCCAACCCAAGGACCTGCAAACCGCCAGCATGTCGCGGCCTCGGGCCCGGGCATCGGGGTAAAACACGTCGGGACCCGCCAAATAAACGGTACGCACCGGGACAGGGCCCTTCATGGGACCCGCACCAACAGCACCTTGGCGGCCTCGATACGCGCGGACCAATCCACCGCCGGATTGTTCATGACATCGGTCAAAAACACCACAGGATCGGTGTAACGACTGGGCCGTCTGTCGGCGGGAATGTCCGCCTGCATGGCGGGGGGTTGCACATCCACCTGCGCGGTTAACACGGCGGGAGGCGTGACCACAAAACGGGCCAGCAAATCGGCTTGGGCATCGGGGTTGGGGGGGCCATCCAGCCACGGGGTGTCTGCAAAAAGGGCCGCCAAATCGGGGGCCACAAACGCAGACCATTGGTCAGTGTCCATTTGGCGCCCAGGCAACTGAACCGGCACTGGCCCGGGGTAAACGCCCATGCGGGCCTTGTCCACAGACGGGCACCAGCGCTGGTGAAGCTGTGCGGCGCAAACCTGGGCTTGGGACGCGGAAACGGCATGGGGCCACGCAAACCACAGCTGGTAAGAACCGACCCCGTCCACCGCAATGGCAGGTGCCGGCCAGCCCCAGCCGTTTTGAACCCCCTGCCAAACCTCGGCGACCACATCCCAGGCACTGCCCATCGGAAAGGTGAGCACCAAGGCCCTGGCGCTTTCTGGTGGACGGTCGAGGGCCAGGCCTTCGGCTGGAAGCCACCCGTACAGACGAAGGGTTTCAGTAGCGTATCGGTTCATCGAGCCCGGAGTGTAGCCGCGCACCCAGTGGGTTTCAGGTCAGCTTGGTTTTGAAAAAATCCAGGGTTCGAGACCACGCTTGTTGGGCGGCGGCCGCATCGTAGCGGGGGGTGGTGTCGTTGTTAAACCCGTGTTGGGTCCCCGCATACTGGTGCATGGTGTAGGCCACACCTGCGGCTTTTAACGCGGCCTCATACGCAGGCCAAGCCGCATTGATGCGCTCATCAACCCCTGCCAGGTGAACCAACAACGGCGCCTTGACCTTCTCTGCATCGCTCGGGGCGGGGCTGTTGCCGTAAAAAGGCACGGCCGCATGCAAATCGGGCACGCGGGTGGCCAACCAATGCACCACACCGCCACCGTAACAAAAGCCTACCGCACCCAACTTGCCGTTCCCATCTGAGCGGGTACGCAAATGGGCCACTGCCGCTAAAAAATCTTCACGGGTTTTGGCTTGGTCCAGCTTGGCAAAGGCCGCACGGGCCTGGTCTTCATCCCCTGGATACCCACCTAACGGTGTCAACGCGTCAGGGGCCATGGCCATAAAACCATCCAGCGCCAGCCGCCGGGTGATGTCCTCGATATGGGGGTTTAACCCCCGGTTTTCATGGATAACCAACACCACCGGCAGCCTCTGTGTCCCGGCAGAAGCCGGTCTTGCCACATAAGCTCGGATCTGCCCGTGCCCCTGCGGGGAAGGGATGTTCAACCATGCGGTCTGGAGCCGAACGTCATCGGGTCGGACCTGCTGCCCAGCCGCGAAATTGGGACTGAGGGCGGCCAACAAGCCTGCAGCGGTCACACCCGCTTTAGCAAACCGCTGCGCTTGGCTTAAAAACCCCCTGCGATCCATGTCCCCATGAACGTAGGCATCGAACAGAATCAACAGCTCTTGGTCAAAATCCTGAGCGGTCAAACGAGGTGACATGAGGCCTCCTGCCAAAAGAGAACAGTCTGGTGCGTCCGCCGATTTTTGTCAAAAACAAACGCAGGAAGGCCTGCACACCCGCCCAGGGCCAGGGTTAGACAGGGCCAGCCGTCTCCAAAACAGCCAATTGTTTGGCTGCAGCCCGTTTGCGCAGAACCAACACCTCCTGGATACGGGCCAACTGAGCGGCACGCGGCTGTACCTGTCCAGACTCCCATTTGTAGACCGACAAGGGGGACGCGGCCAGCAAACGGGCCATTTGGGCTTGGGTCAACCCCAAAACCGCGCGGTGGGCCGCCAGTTTTTCTGCACTAAAACCGCCCCTTTTGGAAGGTACGGAGGGGGCATCTGGCAACGGTTCCGGCACGGGCAGCACCTTGCGCAAGGTCTTGTCGCGGGCCTTGAGTTGGGACCTCAAGTCCTTGATGTCCCGCTTGAGCGCAGCGATCTCGGTTTTTTGTGCGGCGCCTGCTTTGCGCAAAAAGGACAACTCGTCCTTGAGCTCCTTGCGGGCCACTCGCGCGATTTCGGACTTGAAGGCGTCGGTGAATGTGGTCATCTTTCCATGTTACCCCGAGTCACTTACAACTTCTTTCGCGACCGCTTCACCAGATACAGTCAATCGGCACAAAATACCGACAATACGGTCCAATAGGGTCTGGTACCAACGCACCGGCCATTTCACGCGCGACTACAGGCTCACACCACTCACATGCCCTTGCGCACAACCGCCCCTTCCTTGTGGCTGACCCTTGGTTTAGCCGCCCTGCTCTCGGCTTGCCAGCAACCCGATCACCCACCACGCACCCGCTCTGCGATCCAAACCACGATCAGCAGTGACGGCCATTGGGTGGCGGTTCTGGAAGGAGCGGCCACCAAAGAACCCCGGCTGCGCATCAAATCCGTGGAAGACGAGCTCCCATGGCAAGAGATCACCATACCCTCTTTGACCACCAGCATCCGGTTTGGCCACCAAGGACACGGGCTGCTCCTCACGCACTACACACCGGGTGAAATGGGGGCCTCGGTTTTGCTCAAGTTCGACTTGGACACGTCTGGTGCGTCTGCAGACAAAAACCGTGACGAGGCGCCCTCTCCCCGTCCCATGCCAGAGGCCACAGTGCTGCACAAGGGGCCTTTTTTGCGCCACCCGCTGGAAGTGTCCGAAGGCCAAACACTGGTGCGCACATGCCTGAGCACCACGGGCAAAGATGGCAAAAACACCTGTGTCACCAGCGGTTTGGGGACGTATTGGCTGTTGCTCAAACCCGATCAAAAGCCTGTGGCGGTCACCAAACGCAGCAAGGCTGAAATTCAAACGCAACCCAACCTCACCGCCTCCGGTTTTTTCTGGGTCAAAGGATTGGGCCCAGAGGAAGGCAAGCCCCATCCCGACCTAGCCAGCTACCCGCTTCCTGGTGGAAAGGCCCCCAAATACGACGTCTCAGAGATGGCTCGGGGCACGAGGCTGGCGTGCGACCATGGTGCACAACGCTGTTTGCGCCAGTTTATTGACAAAATCGACCCAGTGACCGACCGCTACATTTACGGCTTGGATGTGCTGTACGGCGATCAAGCCTGCGCCCTGGAGGGGGTGCAGGGGTATTCGGACGGCCAGTCGCTGACGCCTGACGGTCGAACGGCGGTCATGTCGCTCGCCGAAGATGCCCATGCCCCACGCCATGTGGTGGTGGTATCGTTTTCACCGGGCCGGTGTGAACCTGATACGGTTCGACACATTGAGCTGTAACCCCCATGGGCTGGCAGCCTGGGAACCACGCCCGAAAGCTGGAACGGCTCCACTCCCACGCTGGGTATAATCCGAGGATTGACCGCCCTGTGCCCCCCGTGTGCACAGGCCCAACCAGAGGACAACATGAGCGACCAGCACGACTCGCACACCGGCCCGATCAAAACCCCCAGCCAATTGCTGTGGACATCGTTTTTTTCGTTTGTCCTGCCGGTTTTTATCATCATTGGCCTGGTGTTTTACGTCACCAAAGCCGAAAAACCCGCAGCCGGTGCCGTGGACAAAGAACTGGCCACAGCCCAGCGCATTCAGCGTGTGGGTGCGGTCGAGTTGCGCGATGCCAACCGCACCTTGAAGCCGGGCGCAGAGGTGTACAAGGCCCAGTGCGCGGCCTGCCACGACGCTGGTTTGGCTGGTGCCCCGAAATTTGCTGATGCTGCCGCCTGGGGTGCCCGCATCGCTACCGGTTACGACAGCCTGTTGAAGTCCGCCCTCAAAGGCAAAGGCGCCATGGGTGCCCAAGGCGGTGGCGACTTTGAAGACCTGGAAATCGGTCGTGCCGTGGTGCACATGGCCAATGCTGGTGGCGGCAAATTCGCAGAACCTGCGGCGCCAGCAGCAGCCCCTGCCGACAAACCCGCCAACTGAGCTGGTTCACCCCGCCTAAGCCCGCTGGCAACCCAGCGGGCTTTTTTGATACCCAAAACGGTCTGGCAGTTCTGCGGCCACGCAGTCGGCGGGGCACCACAGCCCTGCCTCGACCTGTTCAGCCGCCACACCCATGTCCATGGTATGGACCACCCCCAAGCCCTTGTTGGTGTGCAGGTACAGCACCCCCTCGGTGTCCAGCCATGTGCTCTGCACCACAACGTCCACACCGGTATGTGAGCGCACCTGCCCGTTGGGCTCCAAACGCCACACCCAAGGGGTGCACGCCAACTCCACATAAACGCGCTGCGGTCCGTTTTGAAAGTACCAACAGCCCCGTTCATCCACACCATAGTTGCGGTGGATGAACGCCACCAGTTTGTCATGGGTTAACAAGCTGCCCCGGCTGGCGGCGTTGGAACCTGGCCCGGCAAAAGGACCTGCAGATTGGGCGCCATCGTCCCGCATGAACCACCGACCCCGTGCATCCAAACCCAGCCACCCGTAACAATCCGGTACGTTGGGCCATTTCGCCATGGCTGCTTTCACCATGTCATCCATGGGTCACACCCCCCGCTTGTGCCAACCAACTGGTCACGCTGTCGGGCATAGACCACACCTGGCCAGGCACCCCCCAGAACCCCACCGAACGGGCAAAACCCACATGCCCACCGGAACGCGGTTGCCACAAGGTCACGGCAGGCCCCACATCCTGGACCTGAGGCAAACTGTCACCGGGAACAAATGGGTCGTTGTACGCGTTCAACACCAGGGCTGGGGTGTGGATGGCTTTTAAACCAGGCTTGGCAGCGGCTCGATTCCAATAGTCCTCTGTGCTCCGAAAACCGTGCAGAGGGGCGGTAAACAGGTTGTCAAAAGCATGCAGGGTGCGGGCCTGTCGCACGGCGTCCAGGTCAAACAAACCCGGAAACTGGGCCCATTTGGCTTCGGCCTTGCGCACCATGGTTTTCAAAAACATGCGGGCGTACACCCAGCGGTTGAACCCACGGTCTATGGCACGCCCCGCCGCTGCCAAGTCCACCGGCGCTGACACCGCCGCAACCGCCTTCACCACCCGACTCGCTGCCACGCCCTGCTCTTGGGCCCACCGGAGCAAGGCGTTACCGCCCAAGGACACCCCCACCGCTACCAGCGGTCTCTGGCCCCACCTCTGTGCCGCCTGCCGGAGCAGCCAATCGATCTCGGCGTGGTCGCCGGAATGGTAAGCGCGTGGTGCCAGGTTGATCTCCCCCGAACACCCCCTGAAATGCGGCACCGCAAAGGCCCAACCGCGCGAGCGTGCGGCTTCACCAAATGCTTGCGCATAGTGGCTGGAAGACGACCCCTCCAGCCCATGGAACAAAACCAGCAACGGGGCCTGTGGGTTGTGGGTGTTCTGCGCAAGGTCCACATCCACAAAATCACCGTCAGGCGTGTCCCACCGTTCACGCTTCAGGACTGGGGGCTCTGCCACCACACGCTGGGCGTACAAAGCGGGCCATATGGTTTGGGCGTTGCCTCCCGGCAACCACCAAGGGGTCCAACGGTCCCAGGGGGGCGACTGCAACATATCAATGCAAAACGGATGGGCTGGCAAGCGGCACCACAACCGCTGCCGCGGGCGCTCCAGGGCTGGCGTGGTGCACCACCAAACGCCAACCTTGTGCGGTGTGGCTGTACACGTTGGTCGCGACCACGTGCGCGGCCTGCACACCGTCGTCGGTCAGGATATCGATGCGCTCCACCACATGGTGCACACAACAACTGCCCACCTGGACCTGTCGCACCTGTTCCGGGCGTACCGCCACCCCATGCCCAGCGGCAAACAAGCTTTGAAACGCCCCCCTGATGGCCTCCGCACCCACCAACCGAGCACCGCCGGGATGGACACAAGCGATCTCTTCTTCGTCGGCCCAACAGGCCATCAAGGCGTCGGTATCCCCCCGTTGCAAGGCCTCATAAAAGGCCATCTCCACGTCTTCAACCGAGGCATAAGGTGCAGGGCGTTTGCGCATGTCGGCATTGTGCCTTGCCTGGGCGTTGGTGGCACACAGGCAGAAAAAAACCGCCCGAAGGCGGTTGGCTTCCGAGGGTTCTCGGGGGCTTATTTTTTCTGGCGGTACTTGCGCAGGGCCGCGATCTGGGCGGCCATCACAGCAAGCTCGGACTGGGCCTTGGCCAAGTCCACATCGCTCTTGGCCGTTTTGAGGGCTTCTTCAGCGGCCTTGCGGGCATCGTTGGCCTTGGCCTCGTCGAGGTCTTTGCCGCGGATGGCGGTATCGCTCAGGACCGTGACCAGCTTGGGTTGCACCTCCAGGATGCCGCCAGCCACAAACACGAACTCTTCTCCACCATCGGCTTTTTCGATGCGCACGGCACCCGGTTTGATGCGGGTGATCAAGGGCACGTGCCCAGGCAAGATGCCCAACTCACCCGCCTCACCGGGCAGGGCGACGAACGTGGCCTGACCGCTGAAGATGGACTCCTCGGCGCTCACCACTTCGACTTGTATCGTGCTCATGTCTAATCCTTTTTAAACAAAACCTGCGCTGGACGCCGGGCACCGCTGAGCGCCCGGTTGTCACTTGCATCAGGCCAGTTTTTTGGCCTTTTCGAAGGCTTCGTCGATGGTGCCGACCATGTAGAAAGCCTGCTCGGGCAGGTGGTCGCACTCACCAGAGGCGATCATCTTGAAACCACGGATGGTTTCGGACAGGGGTACATACTTGCCAGGGGAACCGGTGAACACCTCGGCGACGTGGAAGGGCTGCGACAGGAAACGTTGGATTTTCCGGGCGCGGGCCACGGCCAGCTTGTCTTCGGGGGCCAGCTCGTCCATGCCCAGAATGGCGATGATGTCGCGCAGTTCTTTGTAGCGCTGCAGGGTGCCCTGCACGGCACGGGCGGTGCTGTAGTGCTCTTCACCCACCACCAGCGGGTCCAACTGGCGGCTGGTGGAGTCGAGGGGATCCACAGCGGGGTAAATACCCAGGGCGGCGATGTCACGGCTCAACACCACGGTCGAGTCCAAGTGAGCAAAGGTGGTGGCAGGCGAGGGGTCGGTCAAGTCATCAGCGGGCACGTACACGGCCTGGATGGAGGTGATCGAGCCCACTTTGGTGGAGGTGATCCGTTCTTGCAGGCGGCCCATTTCTTCGGCCAGCGTGGGCTGGTAACCCACGGCGGAAGGCATACGGCCCAGCAAGGCGGACACTTCGGTACCGGCCAGGGTGTAACGGTAGATGTTGTCCACGAAGAACAACACGTCACGGCCTTCGTCACGGAAGGATTCAGCGATGGTCAAACCAGTCAAAGCCACGCGCAGACGGTTGCCTGGAGGCTCGTTCATCTGACCGTAGACCATGGCCACTTTGGACTCTTCGAGCTTCTCGAGGTTCACAACGCCGGAATCGGCCATCTCGTGGTAGAAGTCGTTACCTTCACGGGTACGCTCACCCACACCAGCGAACACGGACAAAC
>JBEBBB010000278.1:0-4105 GCA_041158605.1 Pseudomonadota bacterium | reverse complement strand
TGGGTGACCCCCAGCCAGACCGCGGTGTGGGGGGCGGTGGGGGCTGGGGGGGTGTGGGGCATGGTGGTGGGGCAAGAGCAAGGAACGAGCCATTCTTGCACCTAACGGGTACCGAGCGGTTACGAGTTGTGGCGCATTGCAAACGATTGCAGCGCGCCGGCAACACCGCGCGTTTGTGCCCCTTCACAAGGCCGTGAAAAAAACCTTGAAACGTTTGAATCCAGCCACCCACTCGGTGCGTATTGGACTCAAGCCGCCACAACGGCTGGGTTTCCTTTTCACCACCACACGCAGGAGCGCTCCATGTTCACCACTTTCCGCCACACCCGCACCTTGATTGGGCTGGCTTGCCTGACCGCTTGCTGCAGCACCGCCGTGCTGGCGTCCAGCCACCGCGAAGCCCCGTTCATCACCACCAGTCCGAAGGTGGACGCGGCCGACTTTTACATGTTTCGCAGCTACGAGACCGGCCGCACCGACCACGTGACGTTGATCGCCAACTACGCGCCGCTGCAAGACGCCTACGGCGGCCCCAACTATTTCTCACTCGACAAAAACGCGCTGTACGAGATCCACCTGGACAACAACGGTGACGCCAAAGAAGACATCACCTTCCAGTTTCGGGTCAACAACAAGCTCAACGACATCCAGATCCCCGTGGGCGATGCCAAAGTCTCCATCCCGCTGATGCAGGCGGGCGCGGTCAGCAAGGTGGGCGATGGCAACCTGAACGTGAGCGAGAGCTACACCGTCAACGTGGTGCGGGGCGACCGCCGCAAGGGCACGGTGCAACCCCTGAGCAAAGTGGGCGGTGGCACCAGCTTTGAAAAGCCGGTGGACTACATCGGTGTCAAAACCCTGGGCAATGCCGACGCCTACGCCGCGTACGCAGCCAAACATGTGCACACCGTGCAAGTGCCCGGTTGCCCGGCAGGCAAAGACACCGGTCGCGTGTTTGTGGGCCAGCGCCAAGACGGCTTTGCCGTGACCCTGGGCCCCATTTTTGACCTGGTCAACGCCACGGCGGCCCAGATCACCAACCCCGCCAACGTGAACGCGTTTGCCGCCGCGTCCATCCAGAACAAAAACGTCACGTCGCTGGCCATAGAAATCCACAAAGACTGCCTGGCCGCCAACGGTGACGGTGTGGTGGGGGGCTGGACCACGGCCAGCCTGCGCCAGTCGCGCCTGCTGGACGGTGCACCGGCCTCTGGCTACCAGGTTTCCGAGCGCACAGGTGGGGCCTGGACCCAGGTGTCCCGCCTGGGCAACCCCCTGGTGAACGAGGTGGTGATTGGCCTGAAAGACAAAGACAAATTCAACGCCTCCAAGCCCACGGGCGACCTGCAATTTGCCACCTACGTGACCAATCCCACCCTGCCTTCGCTGCTGGGGCTGGTGCTGGCGGGTGACCTGGGTGCCCTGGCCCCCAAAAACTACCCCCGCACCGATTTGCTCAACGTGTTCCTGACCGGTCTGGGCGGCGTCAACAAACCCGCCAACGTGGTGCCCGCTGAAATGCTGCGCCTGAACACCGCCATTGCCCCCGTGCCCTATGCCCAGCAAAACCGCCTGGGTGTGGCCGGTGAACTGCTCAAAGTGGGGGGTGCCGCCAACCTGGCCAAAGCCACCGACCTGGCCGGATTCCCCAACGGTCGTCGCCCCAAAGACGACGTCGTGGACATCGCCCTGGTGGCAGTGCTGGGCGGGCTGTGCGTGCTCAACTCCAACGCCGACCTGACCAAGCTGGCCCCGGCCGACAACCAGAACGTGTTGGGGCTCAACGGCTTCACCATCCCCGGCACACCGGTCACGCAGCTGAAGTCGGATTGCAAGCTGGCCAACGTGCCCATGGGTGCGACCTCGGCCGCCGTCCACGACGGTTCGGACCAGGCCGCTGTGCCCTTCCTCAGCGGCTTTCCTTACCTGAATACCCCCAACGCCGGTTCCAACTGAGCCAGGCCACTTCATTGAAATGGGACACACGATGAACACAACTTGGTCAACGGGAGGGCTGGTGGCCCTCACCCTGGCGCTCACCGCATGCGGTGGGGGCAACGACACCCCGGTGGCACCCGCCAACGTCGGTTTGCCTGCGGAGGTGGCCACGTCACCTGCCGCCTTGCTCGGTTACGCGCTGAGTCTGGGGGCTGACGACGCGGGCGAACCCCTGGCGCTGGGCGACACCCAGCCCGCCCAGGACGACACCTCAGAACCCGCGGTGCTGTTATGAAGGCAGGCCACTGGGTGAAACGGGTTTGCCTGGTGGCCTGTGTGGCCACCGGCACACAGGTCTGGGCCAACAGCCCATTGCTGGTGCCAGGGCCCGCGCAAGCGGTGGTGGAAACTTTGCCCAAGGCCACCCAGTGGCGGCCCAGCCCCCCTGCGGGGGCGGCGGCCTCTGCCGCCGAGGTGCCATTGCCCCTGAACCAAGCCATGGGCTTGGTGCGTGCCGAAATCGCCAGCGCCCGCCAAACCGGCGACCCCCGCCACTGGGGGCGCGCCCGCGCGGTGCTGGCCCCTTGGTGGGACAAGCCCGGTGCACCGGCCCAAGCCCGCGTGCTGCAAGCCACCGTGTTGCAAGGCCAGCACGCGTTTGGCGCCGCCGAGGCCGTGCTGGCCCAGGTGGTGCAACAAGACCCCAACCAGGCGCAGGCCTGGTTGACCCTTGCCAGCCTGCACAAGCTGCGTGGCCGTTACCCGTTGGCCATGCAGGCGTGCGAGCGCCTGCTCGCCTTGGGTCAGCCGTGGCACGGACAAACGTGTTTGGCCGAGGCGCACAGCCTGGCAGGCCAGACCGTCGACACGGCCGCCTGGCAGCAGTTGGCACGCACCGCCCCTGATGCTGGCACCGCCGCCTGGGTGCGCTCTTTGTGGGGCGAACACCTGGAGCGTGTGGGCCAAGACAGCCAGGCCGCCGACCAATACCGCCAAAGCCTGGCCCTGGCCCCCGACACCTACACGGCCCTGGTCAACGCCGACTTGTGGTTGCGCCTGAAGCAACCCCAGCGCGCGTGGGACGTGCTGCGCGAACACCCCGACACCGACGGCGTGCTGCTGCGCCGCGCACGCGCTTTGCGCGACCTCAAACAACCGGCCTGGCGCGAGCTGGCCGACACCTTGGCCACCCGGGCCCAGGCCTCCGCCGAACGGGGCGACGACACCACCATGCACGCCCGCGAACACGCCCTGCGTGCCTTGTGGCTTCAAGACGACCCGGTGCGTGCCGCCGAATGGGCCCGCACCAACCTGGCCCTGCAAAAAGAACCGATCGACTGGTGGTTGGCCGCAACCACCCACCGGCTGGCCGGGCAGCGCGCCCCTTTTGACCGCCTCAAGGCCGAAGCCCTTCAAAGTGGCCCCGCCGACCAACGACTGACCCGGGAGTGGCGCCATGCACCTGTTTGATCACCGCCTGTTGCGCCAGCACATCCACCCGCGCTGGTGGGTGTGGCTGTTGGCAGCCTTGTGGTGCGTTGCCGCCCCCGCTTGGGCCCACAAAGGCAGCGATGCCTATTTGCAGCTGGAACCACCTGTCGAGGGGGCTGTGCCGCTGTTGCGCTTGTCGGTCGCCCTCAAAGACCTGGACCTGTTGGTGCCCGTTGATGGCAACGCCGATGCCCAGATCACCTGGGCCGAGGTGGGCGCAGCTGGGCCTGCGGTGTTGGCGCAGGTGCGGTCCGCACTGAGCTGGTCGGACACCCCCGCAGGCGCTGGCACCCCCGCTTGTTTGCTGGATTGGCAGCCCCTGGGGCTGGAGCAGCGCTCCGATGGGGTGTATTGGGTGGCGCAAGCCCCATGGTCGTGCCCGTTGTCAGGGGCTGTGAACTTCACTTACAGCCTGATGCAAGCGGTCGACCCCGACCACCGGCTGCGCGTGGCGGGTCCCTGGCAAGGCGTGCCCCTGCTGGTGGCCATGGCCCCCGGTGAAACCCGTGTGCTGGGCCACGCCCAGGCCGGTGGCGAATCAACCGCCGCAGAGGGCGTGTGGTCCACGGTGGCGCACCATTTTGTCGAAGGGGCTCGCCATTTGATGGGCGGTTACGACCACCTGGCTTTTTTGCTGGCGCTGGTCTTGCCGCTGCACCTGGTGATCCGTCCGTTG
>JBEBBB010000277.1:0-6642 GCA_041158605.1 Pseudomonadota bacterium | reverse complement strand
GGGTGTCGCCGTGCACCACCTCAAACCGCCGGCCTTCGCCGTCGCGGATGACCAGGGACACGCCCCCGGCCGGGTCGCTGGCGGGGCCCGTTGGGCGTTCAACCACCCCACCCGCAGCGACAGTGGCGGCGGCGATGGCGTCCAGCGACGCAGCGTCTCGCGCCCGCAACGTGACCCGCAGCAGCTGGGGCGTGCCGGGCCGTTGTTGCAAGGCCAGCAGGTGGTGGTCGGTGCCACTGCCGGCCAGGTAGAGGGTGTCGGCGCTGCGGGACACCACGGTCAGGTGCCACACCTGGGTGTAGAAGGTTTCGGCGGCGGCCAGGTCGGGCACGGTCAGGGCGGTGCTGCGCAGCCCGGCGATCCAGGGTGATTTCATAACGGTTCCTGCGGGTCAATGCCAGTTCAAAAAACGCTGGGCGTTGAGGTGGGTCAATGCGTCTTGGGTAAGTGTGTCCAAACCCAGGTCCAACACCCGTTGCAAGGGGGTGCGGTCGTGGAAGTTGAACGGGTGATCGGTGCCCAGCATCAGTCCCTTGGACCCAAAGGTGTGCAACAGGTGTTGCAAGGTTGGGCCGTCAAACACCAGGGTGTCGTAGTACAGGCCTCGCGCCTGTTCTCGGGGTGACATGGGGATGCTGTCGCGCAGGGCGGGGAACACCTGCCAGCCCTGTTCCAGCCGGGGCAACAGCGAGGCCAGCGTGCCACCACCGTGGCTGAACGCCATGCGCAGCCCCGGGCGGCGCAAAGCCAACCCGCCCGTGATCACCGACGCGGCGGCCAGCCCCACGTCGCTGGGGTAACCCAGCACCTGCTGCAAGGGTGCAGGGCCCACCAGGCGTTCCATGCCTGCGGGCCGGATGGCGTGCACAAACACCGCCGCGCCCAGGGCCTCGCAGGCCTCAAAAAACGGATCAAACACAGCCGCGCCCACGGGGACCCCGTTGATGTTGCTGCCGATCTCAACCCCTTTTAAACCCAGCACCTCCACGGCGTGCCGCAACTCCCGGATGGCCAGGTCGATGTCTTGCAGGGGGACCGCACCCAAGCCCGCCAACACACCGCCGGCCTCGTCCACCATGCGGGCGATCTGGTCGTTGATGTAACGCAGCAGTTGCTGGGCATCGGTCGCGGCCATCCAGTAGGACAAGAGCTCGGGCATGGGCGAGACCACCTGCCGCTGCAAACCCATGGCTGGCCAGTCGGCCATCCGTTTGGGCACGTCCCAGCAGCGGTCCGAGACCGTGCGGTACACCTTGCCGGCGATCATGACGTGGCGGTGGCAGTCCTGCGCGGGGGTCATGCTGGGCCAGTCGCTGGGCAGGTGCCGACCGATGTAAGCCGGGAAGTGTTCGGGCACCACGTGGGCGTGTACGTCGATGCCACACGCACAGCTGTGGGGGTGGTTCATGGGTGGCGTGTTCACTCGGCGGTGATGCCCAGCGTTTTGACCAGTTGGCCCCAACGCTCCCGCTCGTTTTTCATGAAGGTGTCGAAAGCCGCCACGGTCATGCGCGGTTCGGCGGCCGAGCCCATGGCCAACAGGCGTTGGGCCACCTCGGGTGTTTGGAGCACGGCCTCCAGGTCGCGGTTGATCCGGTTCACCACCTCGGCCGGTGTGCCTGCGGGTGCAAACAGCGCGTTCCAGCCGGTGTACTCAAACCCTGGGAACAACTCCGCCAGGGCGGGCACGTTGGGCATGTCGGCCTGGCGCTGGGCGGTGCTGGTGGCCAAGGCCCGCAACTGGCCAGCTTTGATGTAAGCGGTCAACGCCGCGTCGGGCAAACACACCAGGGGCACCCGGCCGCCGATCACGTCTTGCAAGGCGTCGGTGGCTTTGGTGTACGGCACGTGGTTGAACTGCACGCCGGCCATCTTGGCCACGGCGTCAGCCAACATCCCCGAGAAGGTTTTGGGCCCTTCCGTGGCGATGGCCAGCGCGCCCGGCTGGGCCTTCGCACGGGCCAGGGTGTCGGCCAGGTCTTTGCCGGCAAAACCGCTGGCGCAGGCGATCACAAACGGGCTGCGGCCCACCAAGCGCACCGGCACAAAGTCTTTCACCGGGTCGTAGGGCAGCGTTTTGAAGGTGTAGAGGTTGGTCACCATGGCCGCGGTGGTGGCGTAGTACAGGGTGTAGCCATCGGCTGGGGAACGGGCCGCGGCCTGGGCCCCGATCACGTTTTGCCCACCGGGGCGGTTCTCTACCACCACCGACTGGTTCCAGACCTTGCCCAGCAAGCCGGCCAGGTAGCGGGCCAGGATGTCGGGGCCCGCACCGGCGGGTTGCGACACGATCCATTTCACCGGCCTGTCGGGCCAGGCCCCGCCTTGCGCCCAACCGGTGGTGCCCCACCAAGGGCTGGTGGCCGCACCCAAGGCGGTTTGTACAAAGTGGCGGCGTTGCATGGTGTGTCTCCTGTGTGGTTGTGTGCCAAAAGCCGCATCCTAGGGGGGTGTTTGTGATCTGTACAGTCAATAGACCAGATACATAAAATCCACCACATGGATATACGAAATTTGGACCTGAACCTCTTGGTCATCTTCGATGCGATGGCACGCACCCGCAGCGTGAGCAAGGCCGCCGACGCGGTGGGCTTGAGCCAACCGGCCACCAGTGCCGCGCTGGCCCGCCTGCGTGAAACGCTGGGGGACAACCTGTTTGTTCGGGTGGGCAGTCAGATGCAGCCCACCCCCAGGGCGCAGCAGCTGGCGCCGGTGGTGCGGCGGGTCGTGGACGCGGTGAACCACGAGGTGCTGCAGGTGGCGGCTTTCGACCCCAGCGCTGCCCGGCGCCGCTTTACCATCCTGACCCCCGACATTGGCGAGGTGGCGTTTCTGCCGGGGGTGTTAAAGCGCTTGCGCGCAGAAGCCCCGCACATCACCTTGTGCGCGGTGGCCAAGCCCAAGGCCGAGGCGGCCCAGGCGCTGGAGAGCGGCGAGGCCGACTTGGCCGTGGGGTATTTTCCCGACCTGGAGAAAGCGGGTTTTTACCAGCAGCGTTTGTTCAAAACGTCGTACACCTGCATCGCTTGCGAGGGGTACACCGGTTTGCCTACCAAACCCACTTGGCGGCAGTACCTGGGCGCCCGGCACGTGGTGGTGTTGCCCGATGGCCGGGAACACCTGCTCGACCGTTACCTGGCCGGCAAAGGCCACCACCGGGAGGTGACCCTGGAGTTGTCGCATTTCATGAGCCTGCTGGCCCTGTTGCCCGGATCGGACCTGGTGGCCACGGTGCCGGACGACATCGCCACGGTGGTGGGGCGGCTGATGCCTTTGCGCACAGTGGAGTTGCCCTTCAAGCCCCCCCAGTTGCTGGTGCAGCAGTACTGGCACCGCCGTTTGCACGACGACCCCGCCAACCGGTGGTTGCGCCAGGTGTTCCACGAGGTCAACCGGCGCGACGGCCTAGCCCGGTTGCCAGGCCTGGGGTGAGTGTCAGCAGGCCACCAAACCAGCGGCTTGTACGCCAGCGATGCAGATCGCCTCGTCTTCGTCACCGGTCCCACCGCTGGCACCGACCGCCCCCAAGGTCTGGCCCTGGGCGTTTTGGATCAACACCGCACCGGTTTGCGGGAGGAATTTGCCATCGGCCGTGGCCGCCAGCGACACAAAAAAGTTGGGGTTGTCTTTGGCGCGTTGGCCCAGCATCCGGCTGGACACGCCCATGCCCACCGCCCCCCAGGCCTTGGCCCGGGCGATATCGAAGCGGAACATGCTGGCGCCGTCCTGGCTGGCGTAGGCTTTGAGGTGGCCTGCAGCGTCCAACACAGCAATGCCCATGGGGCGGTAGCCGGCTTGTGCCGAGTGCGCGAGGGCGGCGTTGATGATGGTGTGGGCTTGGTCCAGGGTCAGGTCGTTCATGGTGTGTCTGTGGTGGTGTTTGGGTGGTCAGGGGGTGCCGCCGGTCAAGGCCTCAAAACCATAACGGTTCATGCGGCCAAACAAGGGCATGGCGGGGTGGGGCACAAAACGCGTCCGGCAGTCCAGCACCGCGGGCAAGCCCGAGGCCAAGGCCCGCTGGATGGCAGGCGCCACCTCGGCCGGTGTGGTCACCACCTCGCCGTGGCAACCAAACCCCCGCGCGATGGCGGCGTAATCGGTGTCGGCCAGCGAGGTGCCCAGCTCAAAGTCCAGCGCCTTGCGCTGCCCCGCCCGTATGATGCCCCAGGCGGCGTTGTTGTGCACGATGGTCAACACGGGCAAGCGGTAGCGGCGGGCGGTGTCCAACTCGTTTAGTGTGAAACCAAACGACCCATCGCCGGTGATTTGCACCACCACGCGGTCGGGGTGCTGGGTTTGTATGGCCATGGCGTAGGGCAGGCCAAAACCCAGGTGGCTCATGCCAGGTTCGTGAAAACGGGTCCTGACCTGGTGTACCGGGGTGTAGTCGTTGCTCCAGAACGTGGTGTGCCCGCCGTCAAACACCACCATGGCGTCTGTGGGCAAGGCTAGCGCCACTTGCTGCGCCAACGCGGCGGGGTGCATCACCTCGCCCCCTTCGGTAGCGAGGGTGTCCAGCCGCTGCTGGTAGACCTGCCGCTGGGCCCTGGCTTGTGCCAGCCAACCGGGCTCCACTGCGGCGGGTGGGCCACCGGCATCCCAGGCCGCCAGCAGGTCTTGCAGCGCCAGTTGGGCGTCGGCCGCCATGGCCACGGTGTGCAACACCGGTTGCCCCAGCGCGGCGGGGTCGATGTTGATGTTGATGGTTTGGTGGTGCGGCCGGGTGTAGGGCCCGTGCTCGTCCCACATCCAGGACGAGTGCCGGCAGCCCACACTCAAGACCACATCGGCCGATGCAAACGCCTGTGCCACGGCGTCCCCAGCGATCAGGCCCCCATGCCCGATGAAATGTGGGCTGTGGGTGGGCACCACCCCCAAAGCCATTTGGGTGGGTACCACCGGGGCTTGAAGGCGCTCGGCCAGTTGGCGCAACAAACCCTCTGCACCGCTGAGCACCACCCCGCCACCCGCGACGACCAAGGGCCTGCGAGCGGCCCGCAACAAAGCGACCGCTGCGGCCACGCTGGCCGCGCTGGGCCGGCCACCCCCCATGGCCCGGTAGCGGGCGGGCGGCAGGTCCAGGGCGCCATCGGCGAAGCTGCAGGCCTGCAACAACACGTCTTGTGGGATGTCCAGGTGCACGGGGCCGGGGCGGCCTTCTAGCGCTTCGCGAAACGCCCGCCGGACCAGTTCGGGCAGGCGCCGCGCGTCGTGCACCACGGCGTTCCATTTGGTGATGGGCCGTGTCACCGCCACGGTGTCCAGGTCCATGAACATGCCGCTGTGGGGGTAGGCCGCCGCCCGGTGCTGGTTGGTGGTGATGGCCAGCAGGGGCAGGTTGTTGTTGTAGGCCGTGCCCAAGCCAGCCGCCAGGTTCAGGCCACCGGGGCCCATTTCGGCCATAGCCACCGCAATCTGCCCGGTGCTGGCGAACGCCGCCGCGGCCATCATGGGGCCGGCCGATTCGTGGCGCACCCCCACAAAGGCCGGTGCACCCGGTTGCGCCAGGGCCTGCAGCAAAGGCCCCAGTTTGCCGCCCACCAGTCCGTACACGTGCCGCACGCCTTCGGCTTGCAGCAAACGAACCAGGGTTTGGGCGCCAGTGGTGTTCAAAGGCATGGGCTCATTCCTCGGCGGTGAAGCCCGTGGTTTTGACGATGGGGGCCCAGCGGGCGTGGTCGGCTTTCACCATGCGGGCGAAGTCCTCCTGGGGCTGGTACATGGGTTGCAGCCCTGCTTTGGCCAGGGACTCCACAAACTCGGGGGCTTGCAGGGCGTCGCGCACCACACCGTTCAAGCGGTTCACCTGGTCCATGGGCGTGCGCGCGGGCAGGAACCACCCCAGCCACTCCTGGACCGCGATGTCTTTGTAACCTTGTTCGACAAAGGTGGGGATGTCCGGCAAAAAGGGTGAACGCTGGGCGCTGCTCACGGCCAAACCCCGCAGCTTGCCCGAGCGGATGTGGGGCATCACCTCGCCCAACACGCTGATGCTCACCGGCACCTGGCCGCCCAGCACGTCGTTCAACAAGGGCGCCCCACCGCGGTAGGCCACCGCTTGTAGGTTCACCCCGCTGGCCTTTTCCAGCATCATGCCCACAAAGTGCAGGGCCGAGCCAGCGGCTGGGATGCCGTAGTTGGCGGCGGAGGGGTTGGCCTTGGCCCAGCGCAGGTAATCGGGGAGGGTTTTGACATCGGCGGGCAGGCCCGGGCCTGCGGTCAAGACAAACGCGTAGTTGACCGTGCTGCTGACCGGGATGAAGTCGGCCAGTGGGTCGTAGTTCAGTTTTTTGTAGGTGTTGGGGTAGAGCGTCATGGGCGAGCTGGGGATCTGCAGCACCGTGAGGCCATCGGGGTTGGCCCGTTTGACAAACTCGACTGCGATGCGCCCACCCGCACCCACCTTGCTCTCCACCACCACGGCGTTGGCGTAGCGGCCCCGCATGCGCTCGGTCAAGGGTCGGGCGACTTGGTCGCCCATACCCCCAGCGGGGAATCCCGAGGTGATGGAAGCGGTGCCCGTGGCCTGCGCAAATGCAGGGGGGGCGGTCCAAGCGCCCAGGGCGCCCCAAGCGGTGCTGGCCTGGATAAATCGTCTGCGGTCCATGTGTGTCTCCTGTGTTGGTGTGTGGGCTGGACGGT
>JBEBBB010000276.1:0-3427 GCA_041158605.1 Pseudomonadota bacterium | reverse complement strand
CACCTTGCACACCAACTCGGCCGCTGAAACCATCACCCGCCTGATCGACCTGGGTGTGGACCCGTTCTCTTTCGCCGATTCGCTGCAAGGGGTGTTGGCCCAACGTTTGGTGCGGCGTTTGTGCAGCGCCTGTGCCACCTCGGAAACCTTGCCCGATGCCCGTTTGGTCGAAATGATGGCCGATTACCAAGCGGTGTTGCCACCCGAGCACACCCTGCTCGACACCGACCTGTTGAAACACCACTGGATCAAAACCTATGGGCAAAACGGCCGCATCAAGGCCTACCACGCCAACGGTTGCGAGAAGTGTGGGCAAACCGGTTACAAGGGACGTTTGGCCATCCACGAGCTGTTGTCGGCCACGCCCACGGTACGCCGCCTGATCCAGGCCCGGGCCCGGGCCGACGAGGTGCAGGCCGAGGCCCTCCGAGAAGGCATGCGCACCTTGCGTCAGGACGGCATCGAAAAGGTGCTGGCCGGGCTCACCAGCCTGGCCGAGGTCCGTTCCACAGCCAACGCCTGACCCCTGCGCACCTGGCAACAGCCAGGCGAGCCTGGGTTCAGCAACCCCGCGTCACGGGCATTTCCACGTCTTTGGGGGCGGTGGCCACGTGGCGGGCCAGCTCCAGTTTGGCCAAGGCCGCGCGGTGCACCTCGTCCGGGACATCGGCGAAGCGCAAGGTGCGCTGGTGCACGTAGGCAAAGGCCAAGGGGGTGTCCTGTGAAATACCCGCGCCACCATGGGCCTGTATGGCCCAATCGATCACCTGGCAAGCCATGGTGGGGGCCACCACCTTGATCATGGCGATCTCGGCCCGCGCCACCTTGTTGCCCACAGTGTCCATCATGTAGGCGGCCTTGAGCGTGAGCAAACGGGCCTGTTCGATCATGCAGCGGGCTTCTGCGATACGCTCGTGCCACACCGATTGGGCCGCCACGGGTTTACCAAAAGCCACCCGCGCGTTCAGGCGTTTGCACATCATTTCCAGGGCGCGCTCGGCCGAGCCTATGGTGCGCATGCAGTGGTGGATGCGGCCAGGGCCCAAGCGGCCTTGTGCGATTTCAAACCCGCGGCCTTCGCCCAGCAAGATGTTTTCCACGGGCACGCGCACGTTCTCGAGCAGGATTTCCATGTGGCCGTGGGGGGCGTCGTCGTAACCAAACACCGTCAGGTGGCGCAACACCGTCACGCCAGGGGTGCCGGCTGGCACCAACACCATGGACTGTTGGGCGTGGCGGGGGGCGTCGGGGTCGGTTTTGCCCATCACGATGTACACCGCGCAACGAGGGTCACCGGCACCGGAAGACCACCATTTGCGGCCATTGATCACGTAGTGGTCGCCATCGCGTTCGATCCGGCATTGGATATTGGTGGCATCGGACGAGGCCACCTCGGGCTCGGTCATCAAAAACGCGGAGCGTATCTCGCCACGGAGCAGGGGTTCCAGCCACCGGTCTTTCACCGCTTCGGAGGCGTAGCGCTCCAGCGTTTCCATGTTGCCGGTGTCGGGGGCCGAGCAGTTGAACACCTCGGCGGCAAACGGTACACGGCCCATGATTTCGCACAAGGGGGCGTACTCCAGGTTGGAGAGACCCTCGGGCGCGCGTGGGGAGTGCGGCAAAAACAGGTTCCACAAACCGGCCTCGCGGGCTTTGGGCTTGAGCTCTTCAATCAGTTGTAAGGGCACCCACGCGTTGCCTTTGGCCCGGTTGGCCTCGATCTCTTGGTGGAAGCGGGCCTCGTTGGGGTAGATGTGCTCGTCCATGAAGGCGAGCAAACGGGCCTGCAGGGCCTTGACCTTGGGGGTGTAATCGAAGTTCATGGTGGGGGTTTCTTGGGGGTATTTCTAGTGCAAAGGGGGCTGGCTCAGAGGCTGTTGGCGAACCGCCAGGCCATCTCGGCCATAGGGCGTGCGCCAGCGCCAGACTCGCGGGCTTGGGCGCTAGAGGCCGTGCCGTCTTCCACGCGCTTGGCAATGCCTTGCAAAATCGCGGCCAAGCGGAACATGTTGTAGGCCAGGTAAAAATTCCAGTCGGCCTGCAGCTGTGCCGGGGTGGCAAACCCGGTGCGTTCGCAATAAAGGGCGATGTAATCGGCCTCAGACGGGATGCCCAGCGCCTGGATGTCCAAGCCCCCCACACCCCGGAAGGTGCCTGGCGGGATGTGCCACGACATGCAGTGGTAGCTGAAGTCGGCCAGGGGGTGCCCCAGGGTGGACAGCTCCCAATCCAGCACCGCCAGCACCCTGGGTTCGGTGGGGTGCAGCATCAGGTTGTCTAGGCGGTAGTCGCCATGCACCACCGACACCAGCCGCTCGTCGCGGGCCATGGCCGGTATGTGTTGGGGCAGCCAGTCAATCAAGCGGTGCATCTCGGGGATGTCTTGGGTGATCGATGCCAGGTACTGCTTGCTCCAGCGCCCGATTTGCCGCTCGAAGTAGTTGCCAGGTTTGCCGTAGCCGGCCAAGCCAGCGGCTTGCACGTCCACGGTGTGCAGCGCGGCCATGACCCGGTTCATCTCGTTGTAAATGGCCCCGCGTTCGGCCGGCGCCATGCCTGGCAAGGCCTGGTCCCACAACACCCGCCCAGACACGTGCTCCATCACGTAAAACGCGCGGCCAATGACCGATTCGTCTTCGCACAACACGTGCATCTGGGCCACGGGCACGGCCGTGTGGCGCAGCCCCTGCATGACACGGAACTCGCGCTCAATCGCGTGGGCCGATGGCAGCAGCTTGGCCACTGGGCCGGGCTTGGCCCGCATCACGTACACGCGGTGGGGCGTGATGAGCTTGTAGGTGGGGTTGGATTGGCCGCCCGCAAATTTTTCAATCTGCAAGGGACCGGCATAACCGGGCAAGTGGGCGCTAAGCCACTGGTCCAGTTGGGCGGTGTTGATGGTGTGGGTGGTGGTCATGGGGTTGGTGTGCAGCCAACCCCAACCGCCCAACGGGGGGTCAGAGTTCGGCTTCTGAAATGGACATGAGCGCGTCGCGGCGGCGTATCACCAACCCACCCGGTTCGATCCGGATGATGTCTTCGCGCTCCATGGATTTGAGCTCTTGGTTCACCCGCTGGCGGGACGCGCCCAGCAGCTGTGCCAGCTCCTCTTGGGCCAGCTGCAGGCCTATGCGGATCTCGGTGCCATCGGTCAGGCAGGGGACGCCGTAACTGCGGGCCAGGTGCAGCAGTTGTTTGGCCAAACGGGCCCGCAAGGGCAGGGTGTTGAGGTCTTCCACCAACCCAAATAGGGTGCGCAAACGCCGTGCCTGCAGGCGCATCAAGGCCTCGTACAGCTCTTTGTGTTGGTCGAGGATTTTGTGAAAGTCCGACCTTGCCACGCAATACAAGGTGGTGGTGCCGTGTGCGTAGGCGTCGTGGGTGCGGCGGTCCCCGTCGAACATGGCTATGTCGCCAAACCACACCC
>JBEBBB010000275.1:0-4012 GCA_041158605.1 Pseudomonadota bacterium | reverse complement strand
GGTAACGCCCTTCACCCGCTGCCATGGTGTCTTCCACAACGCGGTTGTCGTGACCGTGGATGATGGATTGAACAACGACGCAGCGCTCTATACCGAGTTGTTGGTGCAAGGCAAAAAGCCGCTCTTTGGGTGCCTCGGCCGGGGTGCTGCGGCGACCCTCCGCGTAGGGGAAGCGTGTTGGTGGCCCCCACACATGCACATGGCTGTCACAAGCCCCTGCCGGCAAACGGAGGGCTGGCTGGCTGGGGTGGTCTAAAAAGGTTTTGATTTCAACGTCAGCTGGGGCGTTCATGTGGACAAGCGGGCATACAAGGTCCGCCGTGTGTTGTGAAACAAGGGCCGCACCCGGTCGCTCCAGGGCGTTCCCCGAACCGACAACCACTCAGGGGACTCCATGGCAGCGGGCGTGACCAGGTCGTAACAGGCAACGTATCGGGGGCGTTGCTGGATGCGCCGGTACCGGTAGGCGTGTACCGTCCCTGGTACATGGGCCAAGCCGGGCAAGTGCTCTGTGTCATACCACGCGTTGAAGTCGGCTTCTGCATGGGCGGGTATGTCGGTTTCAACCACGTAGTGGTACCGGGCTTGTTCACGGTGGCTGGCACCTGGCAGACTGGTGAGCTGCACCAAGGGATCCCACCGGTTATCCGGGCAAGCACCCAGCACATACGCCAAAGCCCCGCTGCCATCGACAGCGTGCCACCATGCGTATGGTCCAGCCCACGCTTGCGTATCTGGTGGCAGCCGGCACAGGGCGTGTGTGGCTGTCAGGGCCATGGGGGGGTCAGTGGACCACATTCAAGGCCACCAGAAAGCGCGACACCATGTTGTAAGCCGCCACCGTGGCCACCAACTCCACCACCTCTTGGGGACCGTAACAACGGGTCACCTCATCCATGACGGTGGTCGGTACCTCCACATCCCGGGTCATGTGGTCTGTCATCAACAACACCAGCCGTTCCGCGTCCGAAAAGGTGGCGGAAAGGTCAGGCTTTTGGATGGCATCGATTTTGTCTGGGCTCACACCCGCCTTTAGGGCGTGCGGGATGTGGGCATCGAATTCAAACCGGGCCCGGTTCAGCACCGCCACACGCAAAATGATCAGCTCCCGCAGGTCGGCTGGCACCTGCGTGCGGTTTCGAACGGCGGTTAACAGAGCCTCCCAACCTTGAGCGATAGGGGGGCTGTTGAGCAAGACCTGGTACAACAAAGAGATACGCCCCCGCTCCCGCAAGATGTTCTCTTCTATGCTTAACGTGTCAGGTCGGGTGCCCGGCTCAACCAGCGGTACGCGGATGTGCTTCATACCCCTTACTCCGCAGAGATGTTCCGGGTTTTGATCAGCTTGGCCCATTTCTCGGTGTCGGTTTTGAGCAAGGTGGCCAGTTCTTCAGGGCTGGAGGACTTTGGCTCTGCACCCGACTGAACAATTTTGGCGTTTGCCGTGGGGTCTGCAACAGCGGCTCTGACGGCTTTGTTCAACTGCGCCACCAGATCGGGTGGGGTCTTGCTGGATACGAACATGGCGTACCAGTTGTTGCTGTCAACATGCGGAAAACCTTGTTCTTGGAATGTTTTGACCTCGGGCAAGAGGGGGTGTCTGGTGGGTGAAGCGATGCCCAAAGCTTTGATGCGGCCACCCTTCAAGTGGCCCATGACCGCGGGCACGTCGGCAAACACACCTGCCACCTGCCCCCCGATCAAATCGGTCAACACAGGGGCCATGCCGTTGTAGGGCACGTGCAAAAGGTCCAGGCCTGTCGCCAATTCCAACTGCGCCAAAGCCAGGTGTGGAATGCTGCCTTTGCCCGAAGAGGCAATGGGCGGCGACACCTTCTTGGCTTTGATGTGCGCCACAAACTCGCTGGCATCTTTGGCCGGTTCTTTGTTGTTCACCACAAACAGTTCCACATTGTTGGCCACCAGAGACACGGGGGCCAAATCGGTCTGCATGTTGTAAGACAGCTTCGGGTACAGCGACTGGTTGATGGCAGCCGCCCCCACGCTGGTGATCCAGATCACGCTGCCATCGGGTTCGGACCGGATCACCTCGGCGGCACCGATGGCACCGTTGCCACCGGGCTTGTTTTCGACGATAACCGTTCTTCCCAAGGCTTTGCCCAGGGGTTCTGCGAGGGTTCTGGCCATCACATCCACAGGCCCCCCAGCGTTGAAAGACACAATGATGCGCACCGGCTTGGTGGCGGCTTGGCTCCATGCAGAGGAAGCGGCCACCAACGCGGCGGCCAAGGTTAAAAAGGCTCGTTTTTTCATACACAGTCTCCTGGTGGTTCAAATCTGTGGGTCAGTCACAGCGGGCGGTCATGCCCCCATCAACGATCAATTCGGTGCCTGTCACAAACTGGGCTTCATCGCTGGCCAAAAACAGGGCGGCGGCGGCGGTGTCGCGGCCATCACCCATGAACCCCAGTGGGATGCGTTTAACCCGCTGTGCCAGCAGCGATTCAACATCCCCACCGGTTCGTTGTTTGGCCAGCCGGGCCTCCACCATCGGGGTGTGCAGTTGCCCTGGGACCACGGTGTTCACGCGGATGCCATCGGGTGCGTGCTGCACAGCCACCACACGCGACAGGTGTATGACACCGGCTTTGGTTGCAGCGTAAGCCACTTGTGCACTACCGGTCCAACGGATGCCCGACGTGGAGGCCACATTCACAATGGCGCCAGAGCGTTGTGCCTTCATGGTGGGCAGCACGTGTTTGCAGGTCAAAAACACACTCTTCAGGTTGATGTCCACCTGGCTGTCCCACACCTCTTCGGTCATTTCGACAGGGCCACCCGCCGCAGATCCGCCCACGTTGTTGATCAACACATCAATGCGCCCAAACGCATCCAGTGCCTTTTGCACCATGGCGTGTACGCTGGGGGAGCTGGTCACGTCGCATTCGCACAAAACAATGGCGCTGCGCTGGGCGCCAGCACGTTCCAGCGTTTCGGCCAACTTGTCGGGATCACGGTCAACCGCCAACACGCGTGCGCCTTCTGCAGCCAACCGAACGGCCATGGCGCGGCCGTTGCCCCAGCCTGGTCCCACGCAACCCGCGCCGGTCACGATGGCCACTTTGTTTTCAAAACGTTTCATTGCAAGGTAGATGGGTTTGTATCAGCGAGTCTCGTGGATCTGAGATACTTGATAAACCGGCTATAAGCTATATCAGATATGTTTTTTTTCTATGGACTTAAAGCAGCTTGAGTATTTTGTGCAGGTCTGTGACAACGGCAGCCTGAGCAAGGCAGGTGTCCGTTTGAACATCTCACAACCCAGCCTCAGCCGGCAAATGGCCCTGTTGGAAGCCGAACTGGGCCAAAGGCTGTTTGAACGCAATGGACGGGGTGTCAGCCCCACCGCCGCAGGATGGGCTTTGCTCACACACGCCCGTGTGATGTTGTCAGCTGCCGAACAAGCCAGGTTTGATATCCGAGAAATGACCCACAAGCCCTCAGGCAAAGTGGTTGTGGGTCTGCCGCACCGGGTGGCCGCAGGTGTTTGTGTACCTTTGGTGCAGCAGTTTCGCCAACACCTGCCCAACGCCATGGTGTCGGTCGTCGAGGGGTTGAGCCTGTCTTTGCGCGAGGGATTGATCGCCGGTCGCATCGATGTGGGCTTGTTGTTTGACCCTGCGCCCACGCCCCTGTTGAAGTACGACCGCATACTCCGGGAAAGGCTGTTGCTCATCACACCACCGGGTTACCGCTTGCCCCCCCAGGTGGGACTCAATGGGTTGAAAGTGTTTTCATTTGTGCTGCCTGCAAGCCCCAACCCCATACGCAACCTGGTCGACGCCGTTTTGTTGCCTCGAAAAATTCAACTTGATGTCGTGGCCGAGGTCGGCGCGGTGCAAACCGCGATGACGCTGGTGGAGCGGGGTGTTGCTTGTTCCATCCTGCCTGAAAGTGCCCTGTTGCTTTTGGGGCCTGCAGCGGCAGTGAACCACACACCGATAGGCCCACCTGCTATGTGGAACCAGCTGGTGTTGGCGATACCCACGGC
>JBEBBB010000274.1:0-9000 GCA_041158605.1 Pseudomonadota bacterium | reverse complement strand
CAACCTGGAAAAAACCCTCCCGATGTTCGAGGAGGCTGCCAAGTTTGTGCGCCAGCTGACCGCCAACGGCGGCACCGTGATGATGGTGGGTACCAAGCGCCAATCCCGTGACATCGTGGCCCAAGAAGCCCGCCGTGCTGGCGTGCCTTTTGTGGAGCAGCGTTGGTTGGGCGGCATGATGACCAACTTCAAGACCGTCAAGACCTCGATCAAGCGCCTCAAAGACATGCAGGCCCAGAAAGAAGCCGGTCTGGACAACATGTCCAAAAAAGAGCAGTTGACCTTCAACCGCCAGATCGAGAAGCTCGAAAAAGACATCGGCGGTATCCAAGACATGGCTGCTTTGCCCGATGCCATCATCGTGATCGACGTGGGCTACCACAAGATCGCCGTGTTGGAAGCCCAAAAACTGGGCATTCCCCTGATCGGTGTGGTGGATACCAACCACTCCCCCGAAGGCATTGACTACGTCATCCCCGGCAACGACGACTCCGCCAAGGCCGTGGCCTTGTACGCCCGTGGTTTGGCCGACGCCGTGCTGGAAGGCCGTGCCAACGCCGCAGCAGGTTTGGTGCAGGCTGTTCAAGCCAGCGGCGACGAATTTGTTGAAGTGCAAGACGCGGCCTGATCCGCATCGCGCTCGCGGAAAGGGGCTCGTGCAGCCCCTTTTTCACAAGCGCGCCACATTTTTCGTATAGAAACGGGCTGACCAGCCCTTTTGGAGAACCGATATGGCTATTACCGCAAGCATGGTCGCCGAACTGCGCGCCAAGACCGACGCGCCCATGATGGAGTGCAAAAAAGCCCTGACCGAAGCCGACGGCAACATGGAAAAGGCCGAAGAGATTCTGCGTGTCAAGTTGGGCAGCAAGGCCGGCAAGGCCGCCAGCCGCGTGACCGCCGAAGGCGTGGTTGCCAGCTTCATTGACGGCAACACCGGTGCCCTGGTCGAAGTCAACTGCGAAACCGACTTCGTGTCCAAAAACGACCTGTTCTTGGCTTTCTGCAACGCCGTGGCCCAGTTGGTGGTGAGCAACAACCCTGCTGACGTGGCTGCCATCGCCGACTTGCCCCTGTCCATGGAAGGTTTTGGCCCGACCGTGGAAGAGGTCCGCAAAGGCCTGGTTGGCAAAATCGGCGAAAACATGGCCATCCGCCGCTTCAAGCGTTACAGCGGCGGTGGCCAGTTGGCCGCTTACCTGCACGGTGTGCGCATTGGTGTGGTGGTTGAGTTTGACGGCGATGCCGTTGCTGCCAAAGACACCGCCATGCACATCGCTGCGATGAAACCCGTGGCCCTGTCGGGTGCCGACGTGCCCGCCGACCTGATCGCCAAAGAGCGTTCGGTGGCCGAGCAAAAGGCCGCCGAGTCTGGCAAGCCCGCCGATATCGTTGCCAAAATGGTGGAAGGCTCCGTGCAAAAGTACCTCAAAGAGGTGTCTTTGCTGGACCAGGTGTTCGTGAAAGCTGCCGACGGCAAACAAACCGTGGGCGCCCACCTGAAGGCCACCGGTACCACCGTCAAGGGTTTCACCATGTTTGTGGTGGGCGAAGGCATCGAGAAAAAAGTCGAAGACTTTGCTGCCGAAGTGGCCGCTGCCCAAGCCGCTGCCCAAGCCGCTTGATCCTTCAATGGCAACCCCTTGAGGGGTTGTCTCGCAAAATCTCACGGCCGGCCCTGATTGGGGTCGGCCGTTTTTACACCGAAGCCCGTAAAATCGACGGGTCACACCAACGCACACACACCACACATGCCTGCACACAAGCGCATCCTGCTCAAATTGTCCGGTGAAGCCCTGATGGGCGACGATGCTTTTGGCATCAACCGCGCCACCATCGTCCGCATTGTGGAAGAGGTTGCTGAGGTCACCCGTTTGGGCGTGGAGGTGGCGGTGGTGATCGGTGGCGGGAACATCTTCCGTGGTGTGGCTGGCGGCTCGGTGGGCATGGACCGCGCCACCGCCGACTACATGGGTATGTTGGCCACGGTCATGAACTCCCTCGCCTTGGGTGATGCCATGGAGAAGGTGGGCGTTAAAGCCCGCGTCATGTCGGCCATCGCCATCGACCAGGTGGTCGAGCCTTATGTGCGCCCCAAGGCACTGCAGTACCTCGAAGAGGGCAAAGTGGTGGTGTTTGCGGCCGGCACGGGCAACCCGTTTTTCACCACCGACACCGCGGCCGCTCTGCGTGGCGCCGAGGTGGGTGCCGAGATCGTGCTCAAGGCCACCAAGGTCGACGGTGTTTACACCGCCGACCCCAAAAAGGACCCATCGGCCACCCGTTACACCACCATCAGTTTCGACGAGGCCATGTCCCGCCAGTTGCAGGTCATGGACGCCACCGCTTTTGCTCTGTGCCGCGACCAGAACCTGCCGGTCCGCGTGTTCAGCATCTTCAAGCCTGGTGCTTTGCGCCGGGTGGTGTTGGGTGAAGACGAAGGCACGTTGGTTCACGTCTAACCCCTCTTTTTTTACCGAGGTTTTCGCATGGATACCGCCGAGATCAAAAAAAACGCCGAGCAGAAAATGCTCCAGTCCATCGAGTCGTTCAAAAACGTGCTCACGCGGGTGCGCACCGGCCGGGCCAACCCCGCCCTGCTGGACACCGTGCACGTGGACTACTACGGCTCCATGGTCCCCTTGTCCCAAGTGGCCAACCTGACCTTGCTGGATGCCCGGACCATCGGTGTGGCACCCTGGGAAAAAGGCATGGGCGCCAAAATTGAAAAAGCCATCCGCGAGTCCGATTTGGGCCTCAACCCCGCCTCCCAAGGTGACTTGATCCGGGTACCCATTCCCCCCATGACCGAAGAGCGCCGCCGCGAGCTCAGCAAGCTGGTCAAGGGCGAAGGCGAAAACGCCAAAATCGCCATCCGCAACCTGCGCCGGGATGCCAACGAACACGTCAAAAAGCTGGTCAAAGACAAACTGGCCTCTGAAGACGACGAGCGCCGCTCCCAAGACGAGATCCAGAAACTCACCGACCGCATGATCGGCGAGGTGGACAAACTGGTGGCCGCCAAAGAACAAGACATCATGGCGATCTGATCGCCGCCGGCCCTGACCCATGGCTTTGTTCCGATCCAGCACCCCTGAAGCGGCCCCTGTGCCACAGCACGTGGCCATCGTGATGGATGGCAACGGGCGGTGGGCGCAAAAACGGCTGTTGCCACGGTTGGCCGGGCACCGCCAGGGTGTGACCACCCTGCGCCAGGTGGTGCAGTGGGCCATGGCCCGCCGGGTGGCCGCGCTCACGGTGTTTGCCTTTTCTTCTGAAAACTGGAAACGGCCTGCCGATGAGGTATCCGGTTTGATGACCTTGATGGCCAAGGCACTGACCCGAGAAGTCCCCGACCTCAAAACCAACGGTGTCCGTTTGTATTTCCCGGGCGACCGTTCGGGGCTGGCGCCTGAGGTGGTCGATGGGCTGGTTCAAGCCGAGGCCGATACCGCCGACAACACCCGCTTGGTGCTGAACGTTTGTTTTAACTACGGTGGCCGCTGGGATGTGCTCCAGGCCGCCCAGGGTCTGCAAGCACAGGGGTTGCCTTTGACCGAAGCCAACCTCGCCGCAGGCCTGGCCTTGGCCCACGTGCCGGACCCCGATTTGCTCATACGCACCGGTGGTGAACAACGCATCAGCAATTTTTTGTTGTGGCAGTTGGCTTACAGCGAGTTGTACTTTTCAGACCGGTTGTGGCCCGATTTTGACGAGGGTGAGTTCGACCGTGCCTTGGCCGCTTACGGCCAGCGTGAGCGGCGTTTTGGCCTGACCTCCGCCCAAGTTGTGGCGGCCTGATCCCATGCTCAAACAACGTGTGATCACCGCGGTGCTGTTGCTCGCGGTGCTGTTGCCAGCTTTGTTTTACCCCAGCCCTGAGCCGTTTTGTGCCGTGGCCTTGTTGCTGATCGGGGCCGCAGGCTGGGAGTGGGCCCGCCTCAATGGGTGTGGCCCGTGGCTGTCTGTGGTGGCCGGTGTCTTGTTGGGCGCACTGTTGGCCGGGTTGTGGTGGCAGGTGGGGCTGGACCACCTGACCCCTGGGTTGTGGCAAGTGGTCGGCGTGGTTTGGGTGCTGGTGGCGGCGGGTTTGTTGCGCACCGGTGTGCAGGGTTGGTCCGCTTGGCCCCGAGCGCTGCGGCTGTGGGGTGGTTGGGGCCTGATTGGTTTGGCGTGGTGGGCCATGGCCCAGGCCCGTTACCAGGGTGTGGACTTGTTGTTGTCGGCCATGGCGTTGGTGTGGATGGCCGATATCGCCGCCTATTTCGGGGGCAAGACCTGGGGACGGCGCAAGTTGGCCCCCGCTATCAGCCCTGGCAAAAGCTGGGAAGGTGTTTACACCGGGGTGGTGGGTGTGTTGTGTTTGGGTGCCGTGTGGGTTTGGGCTGAAGGGCATTGGGGTTTCCCTGCCACCAGCCTCTATGGCCGGTTGTGGGGCGCAGGCCCTGTGACCGCCGTGATCGGCCTCTTGTTTTTGGCCGCCATGAGTGTGGCTGGAGACTTGGTGGAGTCTTTGGTCAAGCGCAGCGCCGGGGTCAAGGATTCCAGCGGTCTTTTGCCCGGACACGGTGGTGTGCTCGACAGGGTAGACGCTTTGTTGCCTGTGTTACCCCTGGCCATGATGTTGGTCTCCCACTGATTTTTTTTCGCATGCAACTGATCACCGTACTGGGCTCTACAGGCTCCATAGGCACCAATACCCTGGACGTGTTGTCACGCCACACCGACCGGTACCAGGTGTTTGCGCTGACCGGCGCCACCCAAGTGGATTTGATGGCTGCACAGTGCCGCCTCTTCAAGCCCCGTTACGCCGTGATGGCCACTGAGGCGGCGGCTCTGAACTTGAAGGCTTTGTTGCAAACCCCAGGGTCCTTGACCGAGGTTTTGTGGGGTGAGGCAGCCTTGTGCAACGTGGCGTCTGATCCAGAGGTGGATGTGGTGATGGCTGCGATTGTGGGCGCGGCTGGGCTCGCCCCATGTTGGGCTGCGGCCCGAACCGGCAAACGCTTGTTGCTGGCCAACAAAGAAGCGTTGGTGGTTGGGGGTGCCTTGTTCATGGGGGCGGTTCAGGCCGGTGGAGCCACCTTGTTGCCCATAGACAGCGAACACTCGGCCGTGTTCCAGTCTCTCCCAGAAGACCCCCGCACGTGGAGCCAACGCGTGGACAAGGTCATCCTGACCGCCTCCGGCGGGCCCTTTCGCCAGCGCGACCCCGCCACCCTGGCAGCCGTCACGCCAGAAGAGGCTTGTGCCCACCCCAATTGGGTCATGGGCCGAAAAATTTCGGTGGACTCTGCCACCATGATGAACAAGGCCCTGGAGGTGATAGAGGCCAAATACCTGTTTGGTCTGGAGCCACACCAAATCGAGGTGGTGATCCACCCCCAAAGTGTGGTGCACTCCATGGTCCAGTACCGCGACACCTCGGTGGTGGCCCAACTGGGCACACCCGACATGCGGGTTCCCATTGCCTATGGGCTGGGGTGGCCCGAGCGCATATGGTCTGGGGCGCAAGCCCTGGATTTCACCAGGATCGGGAACCTGGCTTTTGAGGCACCCGACAGGGACCGGTTCCCTGGCCTTTTTTTGGCGTGGGACGCGCTGGGGGCGGCGCCCGGCACCACCGCGGTGCTCAACGCGGCCAACGAGGTGGCTGTCGCGGCGTTCCTCGACCGGCGCTTGCGTTTTGATCGCATCCACGCGGTGAACCACGCCACACTGGAGCGCTGCCTGCCGGCCCAGCCTGGCAACATCGAGGACCTGTTGGCCATCGACGCCGATGCCCGCATGGTGGCCCAGACCCTGGTGGAGCGATGGGCATGACCACGGTCTTGGCCTTTTTGGTGGCGCTGGCTTTGCTGATCGCCGTGCACGAGTACGGCCACTACCGGGTTGCGGTGGCCTGTGGTGTCAAGGTCTTGCGGTTCTCTATCGGTTTTGGCCGTCCCATCTGGACCCGCCGGCGAGGCCCTGACCAGACCGAGTGGGTGGTGTCGGCGCTGCCACTCGGGGGGTATGTGCGCATGCTGGACGAGCGCGAAGGGCCGGTGTCGGCCCACGAACGCCACCGAGCGTTTAACAACCAGCCCTTGTGGGCCCGTGCGGCGGTTGTCGCCGCTGGCCCCGCAGCCAACCTGCTGTTGGCGGTGTGTTTGTACGCCGCTGTGGCGTGGATGGGGGTGGAACAACCCCAACCCGTGTTGTCCAGCCCCGTGCCCGGGTCGGTGGCCGAACAGGCTGGGGTGAAGGGGGGGGAGTGGGTGTCTGCGGTGTCGCTGGACAACGAACCCCCGGTGGATGTGCGGTCTTTTGACGACCTCCGCTGGCAGCTGACACAAGCGGCTTTGAATGGGCAAGACACAACCCTGTGGTTGGCCTCGCAACCCGGGCAAACGGGGCGGCCCGTGGTTTTGCCCCTGTCGGCGGCCGGACGTCCAGAAGCCGATACCGAGTTGTTTGCATGGATCGGTATTGTGGCCCCCTGGACCGCCCCCGTTTTGGGCGAGGTGATCACCGGCGGGGCGGCAGAGGCTGCGGGTTTGCGGTCGGGTGACCACGTGTTGCGGGTCAACGGGGCCCCTGTGGTCGACGGGCAGCAATTGCGGCGCTGGATACGGCAAGCCCCTGTGGTGGCAGGGCGGGTGGCCGAACAACGCTGGGAGGTGGACCGCCATGGCCGCGCTGAAACGGTGCTGGTGACCCCGCGCCTCGAAACGGTGGGGGGTGTAGACGTGCCGCGGATAGGCGCTTTTGTGGGCAGCCCCCCGGCCATGGTCGAGGTCACTGCCGACGGCTGGGAAGGCCTGGTTCAGGGGGTCAAACGCACCTGGGAGGTGTCGGTTTTGTCTCTCAACATGATGGGCAAAATGCTGCTGGGTGAAGCGTCGCTGAAAAACCTGAGTGGCCCATTGACCATTGCCGATTACGCGGGCAAATCGGCCCAAATCGGATTGACCGCTTACCTGGGGTTTTTGGCTTTGATCAGCGTCAGCCTGGGTGTGCTCAACCTGCTGCCGCTGCCGGTGCTCGATGGGGGGCACCTGATGTATTATCTTTGGGAAGCTGTAACGGGCAGGCCCGTCTCCGACCGCTGGATGGAACGCCTGCAGCGGGCCGGGGTGGCTGTGTTGGGGGCCCTGATGGCCCTGGCCGTATTCAATGACATCGCCCGCTTGCTGGGCTGAAAACCTGTATCCATGAAACATTCCAAACTCCGCACACGCCTGGTCTCCTGGGGCGTGATCGCCAGCTCTTTGGTGACATCTGGTGTGGCTTGGGCGCTGGACCCCTTCACCGTCCGGGACATCCGGGTCGAGGGCCTGCAGCGGGTGGAGCCTGGTACCATTTTTGCCTCCCTGCCGTTCCGCGTGGGTGACGCTTACTCCGAAGAAAAAGGCTCTGCAGCCATTCGCGCTTTGTTCGGTTTGGGTTTGTTTTCGGATGTGCGCCTGCAGGTCAATGGCGACGTATTGGTGGTGATTGTTGAAGAGCGCCCCTCCGTCGCTTCGGTGGGGTTTTCGGGCGTCAAAGAATTTGAAAACGACGTGTTGGTGCGTGCCCTGCGTGACGTGGGCCTTACAGAAGGGCGGCCATTCGACAAAGCCCTGGCCGACCGCGCCGAGCAAGAGTTGAAACGCCAATACCTGAACCGCAGCATGTACGCGGCGCAGGTCACGACCACCGTCACCCCCATAGAACGCAACCGTGTGAACATCAATTTCACTGTGGCCGAGGGCGAGGTGTCACGCATCAAGGACATCCGCATCGTGGGCAACCAGGCGTTCAGCGAGTCCACCCTCAAAGACCTGTTCGACCTGGACACGGGGGGCTGGCTGAGTTGGTACACCAAGTCTGACCGGTACGCGCGCACCAAACTCAACGCCGACTTGGAAACCCTGCGGTCCTACTACCTCAACCGGGGTTATCTGGAGTTCCGTATCGATTCCACCCAGGTGGCCATTGCCCCTGACAAAGAATCCCTCTCCATCACGATCAACGTGTTTGAGGGCAAGCGGTACGTCGTGTCGGGTGTCAAGCTTGAGGGCGATTTCCTGGGCAAAGAAGAAGAGTTCAAAACCCTGGTCACCATTCAGGCGGGGGCCGAATACAACGCCGAACAGGTGGCGGCCACCACCAAAGCCTTTACCGACCACTTTGGCGGGTTTGGGTACGCCTTTGCCCGGGTCGAAGCGGTGCCCGAGATCGACAGGCAAAACAACCGGGTGGCGTTTGTCCTCAAAGCCCAACCCGCACGCCGGGTTTATGTGCGCCGCATCAACGTGGAGGGCAACGCCCGCACCCGCGACGAGGTGATCCGCCGCGAGTTCCGCCAGTTTGAGGCCTCTTGGTACGACAGCGAACGCATCCGTTTGTCCCGGGACCGGGTGGACCGTTTGGGCTTTTTCACCCAAGTGGGGGTTGACACCGAGGAGGTCCCAGGCTCGCCCGATCAGGTGGACTTGGTGGTGTCGGTCACCGAAAAGCCCACCGGTAACTTGACGGTGGGTGCGGGCTATTCCCAGTCTGAAAAACTCTCGCTTTTGGGCGGTATCAGCCAGGAAAACGTGTTTGGTTCGGGCAACTACCTGGGCATCCAGGCCAACACCAGCCGCTACAACCGCACCCTGGTGTTGAGCACCGTGAACCCCTATTTCACCACCGATGGGGTGTCGCGCACCATCGACCTTTACTACAAAACCACCCGCCCCCTGACCGAGCAGGGTGGTGACTACCGCTTGGTCACGCCTGGCGCAGCCATCAAGTTTGGTGTGCCTTTCACCGAAACCGATACCGTGTATTTCGGCGCCGGTGTGGAGCAAACCAAAATCGAACCAGGCAATGGTTTGCCCCAAGCTTATGCCACGTACTCGCAACAGTTTGGCTCCACCAGCACCTCTGTGCCATTGACTTTGGGTTGGTCCCGTGACACCCGGGACAGCTCCCTCGTGCCCTCCAGTGGCCGTTTGCAAAAGGTCAACGGCGAATTGGGGATCGCGGGCG
>JBEBBB010000273.1:0-4013 GCA_041158605.1 Pseudomonadota bacterium | reverse complement strand
GGCCCCGTTCCAGTACGCCTGAGGGGGGCTGCGGTGTGTCGGTGGAGGGGGTTGCAGGGTGTGCGGGTTTGGACATGTGGATAGGAATTTGTGGCGCCCAGGCGTGCGCAGCTGGTGGTGTTGACAGCGGAAAGCAATCCCGGCTAGAATTTTAATAATTAAAACGCATTTCATTCAATAAAACAAGAGCCGAGCTTGCAGCCAGGTTCACAGGCTTCAACAGAGACAACCCCAAACGTGGCGACTTTACCAATGGTTAAGACCGCCCCCAACCGCATGCAAACCGCTGTTTTTGACACCCCCCTTTTTCACTCGCTGGTGGCCGCAGTGGGCGAAGCACATGTGCTCACCGCGCCGCAAGACATGGCCCGGTACGAGTCTGAGTGGCGCGGGGCCTACCCGGGTGCTGCGCTGGCGGTGGTGCGACCCGCCACCACCGAGGAGGTGGCCCGTGTGGTCGCTGTGTGTGCCGCAGCCGGTGTGTGTGTAGTTCCGCAGGGGGGCAACACCGGTTTGGTTGGTGGCTCCACCCCAGACGCTTCAAAAACCGAGGTGGTGCTGAGTTTGGAGCGCATGCGCGCGGTGCGCCGTTGTGACCCCTTGGACAACACATTGACCATAGAGGCCGGGTGTACCGTTTTGGCGGCCCAAGAGGCTGCAGAGGCCGTTGGCCGGTTGTTCCCTTTGTCTCTGGCCTCCGAGGGCAGCGCAACAGTCGGTGGGGTGGTGTCCACCAATGCCGGCGGTGAACAGGTGTTGCGCTATGGCAATACCCGGGATTTGGTGTTGGGTTTGGAGGTGGTGTTGGCCGATGGCCAGGTGCTGAACCTGCTGGGTGCCTTGCGCAAGGACAACACCGGTTACGACCTGAAGCAGCTTTTTATCGGCGGCGAGGGCACGTTGGGCATTGTCACTGCAGCCACCTTCAAACTGTACGCCAGGCCCCGCAGTGTGGTCACGGCTTGGGTGGCCATGCGGGATCCGCAGTCTGCGGTGGAGTTGTTGTCGCGCCTTACCGACGCCGTGGGCGAGCGGGTCACAGCCTTTGAGTTGATCAGCGATACAGCGCTGAGAATGGTGCTGCAACACGGTGTGGCGGGTATGCGGTGCCCTCTGGCGGTTGTGCCAGCTTGGTCGGTGTTGCTCGACGTATCGGAGGTGTCTGCCGCCATGGATCCCAGCCCTGCGGTGGAGGCGGTCTTGGCAGACGCCATGGAAGACGGTTTGGTGCTAGACGCCGCGATGGCCGCTTCTGCCGCTCAGGCCCATGCCTTTTGGGCGCTGCGCGAGCACGTACCGGAAGCGCAGCGCTTTGAGGGCCCTTCAATCAAACACGACATTTCGGTGGCGATCACCCGCATCCCCCAGTTCATTGACGAAGCGGGTGCGGCGCTGCGGGCCCATCTACCGGGTGTGCGTGTGGTTTGTTTTGGCCATGTGGGGGACGGCAATTTGCACTACAACCAAAGCATGCCACCTGGGATGGCGGCTGCCGAGTTCCGTGCCCATGAGAGCGCCATCCACGACATCGTCCACAGCACCGCCGCGCGCTTGGGGGGATCTATTTCGGCCGAGCATGGCATTGGTCGCCAGAAACAAGAGGCTTTGTTGCAGTTCAAAAGCCCTGTTGCCCTGGAGGCTATGGTGCGCGTCAAGCGGGCGCTCGATCCCCACAACACGTTCAACCCGGGGCGCATGTTGCCGCGAGCCCTGGTGGATTCCACCGTTTTTTCCACTTGAAACTTCGACAGGACTGAGATGCCCGTTTCCGTATTCGACATGCAATCGCTCCAGCACCTCTGGGGCACCGACGAGCTCCGTGTCATCTTTGGTGAAGACAACCGCGTGCAGAAATGGTTGGATTTTGAGGCTGCATTGGCCGCTGCACAGGCCGAAATGGGCATCATCCCGCAAGCGGCCGCAACCGAAATCGCCGAAAAGGCCAAGGTCGAGCACATCGACATCACCAAAATGTCGGCCGAGATCCGCCGGATCAAGCACTCGCTGGTCCCCGCGCTCAAACAATTGCAGGCCGCTTGTTCCAAAGAAAACGGTGAGTGGGTGCATTACGGTGCGACCACACAAGATGTGGTGGACACCGGTGTGGCCCTCCAGCTCAAAGAGTTCCATGCCGTGGTGATGCGCGACATGAAGGCGGTTGGTCAAGAGCTGGCCCGTCTGGCCATCGCACACCGCGATGTACCCATGGCAGGCCGCACCCACGGTGTGCAAGCATTGCCCATCACCTTTGGGCACAAGTGCGCGGTCTGGCTCGACGAAATGGGGCGACACCACGAGCGTTTGGTGCAAGCCGCACCCCGCGTTTTGGTGGGCATGTTGGCCGGTGCCGTGGGCAGTCAGGCTTCTTTGGGGCCCAAGGCGATTGAGTTGGAAGAGCGCATGCTCCAGAAACTGGGGTTGGGTGTGCCTGCCATCAGCTGGGCGCCTGCGCGCGACCGGTTTGCCGAGTACACCAATGTATTGGCGATGGTTGGGGGCACCTTGTCCAAAATCGGCAACGAGCTTTTCAACATGCAGCGCAACGAGTTTGGCGAGGTGGAAGAAGGGTTCTCCGATGGCAAGCTGGGTTCGTCCACCATGCCCCACAAACGCAACCCCACATCCGCTGAAAACCTGGCGGGCTTGTCGCGCCCCCTGCGCTACAACGCCGCCATGATGGTGGAGGGCATGGTCTCGGAAAGCGAGCGCGATGGCATCGCCTGGAAAATGGAATGGAAGGCCGTTCCAGAGTGCTGCATGATCGCCGGCGCCATGTTGTTTCAGGCCAAAAACCTGCTCGCCGGCCTCAAGGTCAATGCCGACGTGATGGCTGCCAACCTGGACAAAATGCGCGGCTACCTGCTGTCTGAGCGCGTCATGCTGGAGTTGAGTGAGCGCGTGGGCAAACAGACCGCGCACGAGTGGATTTACGAGGCATCCATGCACGGCATCACCAGCAAACTCAGCTTCGCGGACGCCCTGCGACAGCACCAAGGCTTGGGTGGCTTGTTGAGCGAGGCCGAGATCCAGGACATGACCAATCCCAACGCCTACCTGGGCCAGTGTGGGGTGTCGGTTGACCGGGTGGTTGCCGCCCACACCGCGTGGCTGCGGGGCTGACCCTTTTCTTAAAAAAAATGTACCCACTTAGGAGACAAGACATGTGCACATTCAACGGTTCTCAAAAACAAAGCCGCTGGATTCTGTGGCTGGTGGCCGGCGTGCTGGCACTGCTCACTGGGCCAACATGGGCCCAGTACCCTGAGCAGCCCATCAAGCTGGTGGTGGGCTTTCCGCCGGGTGGTGGTGGCGATCTGTATGGGCGCATGATCGCCAATGCCCTCGGCAAAACCCTCGGCCAGACGGTTGTGGTGGATAACCGTGCCGGGGCTGGTGGCAACATCGCCGCCGACATGGTCGCGAAAGCGAAGCCAGACGGGTACACGCTGCTGCTCGCGATGAGCGGAAATTTGGCGGTGTCTGCCGCGACCAAGCCACAACTGATACCCTACAAAGTGCCCGATGACTTTGCCCCAGTGGGCCTGATACTGGAGGCACCCCATGGGTTGTTTGTGGCCCAGAACTCGCGCTTCAAAACCGCCAAAGACCTTCTCGCCGCAGCCAAAACCCAAAACCTCACGTTTGCTTCGACGGGTGCAGGGGGGGCTGCGCACTTGGGCATGGAAATGGTCAAACAATCGGCGGGCGTGAACCTGCTGCATGTGCCGTACAGGGGTTCAGGTCCGGCCATCACCGACATGATTGGCGGCCAGGTCGACAGTTTTTTTGCCACGGCGTCCCCGTTGGTTAACAACGTGAGGCAGGGCCAGCTGCGCTTGTTGGCCATCACTGGTGACACCCGCAGCCCTGCCTTGCCAGAGGTGCCCACGTTCAAGGAGTTGGGTGTGAGCGTGCCTGTGGTTCAGTGGTACGGTTTGGTGGCGCCAGCAGGTACACCCGCACCGGTACTTAAAACCCTTTCTGAGCACCTCAGCAAGGCTTTGTCGACCCCC
>JBEBBB010000272.1:0-5551 GCA_041158605.1 Pseudomonadota bacterium | reverse complement strand
ACGATGCGCTGCTCGGTGCCATAGGCCGCCGCCGTGGGGCCTTGTTGCCCGGTGGGCGGCCCAACCCACAAAAGGCGGCCGAGATTTTGCTGACCGATTTCCGCAGCGGTGTGTTGGGGCGCATCACTCTCGAAACGCCGGCCGACTTCGTGCAATGGTGCGCCACAGCCGCAGTGGCCGATGCCGAGCGGGCCGAGCGCCAAGCGGCCCGCCACGCCACGCGGGGTGGGGTGCGAAAACGCTGACAGGCACACTGTTTTTTGATACAGTTGTGTGTATGAGCACCGACACACCTGCACTCACCGCCCGCCAACGCGACATCCTGGCGTTTATCGAGCAAACGGTGCAAAACAACGGCGCACCACCCACCCGGGCCGAGATCTCTGGGTTTTTTGGCTTCAAATCGCCCAACGCCGCCGAAGAACACCTGCGGGCCTTGGCCAAAAAAGGTGTGATCGAGGTGTTAGGCGGCACCTCGCGGGGCATCCGTTTGCGCCGCGCCGCGCCCCTGGCCCAGCAATTGGGGTTGCCGGGGCTGCAGCAGCTGGTGTTGCCCTTGATCGGGCGCGTCGCCGCAGGGTCACCCATCTTGGCCGAGGCCCACACCGAAGACCACTACCCGGTCGATGGCCGTTTGTTCAGCCAACGGCCTGATTACCTGCTGCGGGTGCGGGGCCTGTCCATGCGCGACGCGGGCATCCTCGATGGCGATTTGGTGGCCGTGCGTTCCACCACCGATGTGCGCGACGGCCAAACGGTGGTGGCCCGCTTGGGCGACGACGTCACCGTCAAGCGCTTGGCCTGGCCGGGTGGCCGTTCGGGTGGGCAACCTTGCGTGCTGCAGGCCGCCAACCCCGACTTCAAAGACATCGTCGTGGAGCCTGGCCAGCCCTTGCACGTTGAAGGCTTGGTGGTGGGTTTGATCCGCACCCACGCTTAACCCGCTGCCGCCCCAGCCCCTGGGCCTGTCACAGGCCTCAGTGAAAGTCCCGGCTGCGCACCACCAGATCGCCCAGGCAGGGTGTGCGGTCGACCAGGTGCAACCCAATCAGGTGTTGCACCCCGTCTAACACCTGCCAACGCCCGTACACCGCCAGCAACTTAGCTGTGCGCAACACCTGCTCAAACCGCGCCCGTACCTGCGGCCACACCAGCACCTGCAAGGTGCCTGTTTCGTCTTCCAGCGAGAGAAACACCACCCCTTTGGCGGTGGGGGGTTGTTGCCGCGTGGTGACCAACCCACACGCCCGCACCAAACGGCCGTGGGGTTGCTGCTGCAATTCGGCCGTGGTTTGCAGCCGGTCTGCCCGCAGGATGGGGCGCAGCAGGGCCAGGGGGTGGCGGCGCAGGGTTAAACCCAGCCGGGCGTGGTCGCGCCACACCTCTTCACCTTCGCCTGGGGCTGGCAGGTGCAGCGCCGCTTCGATCACGGGCGCGGCTTGAAGCAGGTCGGTGCCCAAGGCCGGTGGCAGGGCGGCCCACAACTGTTGTCGCCGGTGCCCCAGCAGTGCCGCCAAGGCGTCGGCATGGGCCAGGGCGTCCAGGTCGGCCTGGTCCAACCCCGCCCGGGTTTGCAGGTCGTGCAAGTCGGCAAAAGGGCGCGAGCGTCGGGCCTGAGCGATGCGGTTGGCGGTCGCTGGGCCCAGTTGGGCCACCAAGCGCAGCCCCAAGCGCACAGCCGGCTGGCCAGTGGGTTGGCCCGCAGAGGGGCTGGGGGGCTCTGTGGTGCAGTCCCAGTCGCTGTGGCACACGTCCACCGGGCGGACTTCCACACCGTGCCGCTGGGCGTCCTGGACCAGTTGTGACGGGCTGTAAAACCCCATGGGCTGGGCGTTGAGCAGGCCCACCAGAAAGCAGGCGGGTTCGTGGCATTTGAGCCAGGCGCTGGCATAAACCAACAAGGCAAAACTGGCCGCATGGCTTTCGGGGAAACCGTATTCCCCAAACCCTTCGATTTGGCGGAACAGCGCTTCGGCAAAGGCACGCTCGTAGCCCCGGGCCAACATGCCGTCGACCAGGCGTTGCCGGAACACCTCCACCCCGCCTTTGCGCCGCCAAGCGGCCATGGCCCGGCGCAGCGCGTCGGCTTCACCGGGTGTGAACCCCGCCGCGATGACCGCGATTTGCATCACCTGCTCTTGGAATATCGGCACGCCCAGTGTGCGCCCCAAGGCGGCCTCCAGGTTGGGGTTGGGCAAAACCACGGGCAGGCCGGCGCGTTGCCGCGCCCGGGCTTGCAGGTAGGGGTGCACCATGCCCCCCTGGATGGGGCCTGGCCGCACAATGGCCACCTCGACCACCAGGTCGTAAAAACACCGGGGTTGCAGCCGGGGCAACATCGCCATCTGGGCCCGGCTTTCGATTTGAAACACCCCCACGGTGTCGGCTTTGCACACCATGTCGTACGTGAGCGGGTCTTCGGCGGGGATCTGGTGCAAGGCCATCGGGCGCCCCCGCCAAGCGGCCACCAGGTCCAGGGTGCGCCGCAGAGCGGTCAACATGCCCAAGGCCAGGATATCCACCTTGAGCAGGCCCAAGGCGTCGATGTCGTCTTTGTCCCATTCAATCGTGGTCCGCCCGGGCATGGCCGCGGGCACCACCGGGACGGTGCGTGTCAGCCGGTCGCCTGTCAACACAAATCCTCCACTGTGTTGTGACAGGTGGCGTGGGGTCCCGATCAACTGTTGGGCCAAGGCCATCAAACGCTGTGTGGTCGGGGCGTCTGGGTCCAAGCCAGCGGCAGTCAGGCTGTCCGGACCGGCCAGACCTGGTCCCCAGCGGTGTTGTTGTTGGGCCAGGCGGTTGAGGGTGTTGGTGTCCAGTCCCAGTGCTTTGCCCGCGTCCCGGACGGCGCTGCGCGGGTGGTAGGTGATCAGCGCCGCTGCCAGGGCGGCCCGGTCGCGTCCGTACCGCTGGTACAGGTGTTGGATAACCTCTTCGCGGCGTTCGTGTTCGAAGTCCACATCGATATCGGGTGGTTCGCGCCGTTCCCGGCTGATGAACCGTTCAAACAGCAGCACGCTGCGGGTGGGGTCCACCGCCGTGATGCCCAGGCAATAACACACCACCGAGTTGGCCGCTGACCCCCGGCCCTGGCACAAAATGCCTTTTTCGCGGGCGTGGCGCACGGTGTCAAAAACCGTGAGGAAGTAGCTGGCATAACCCAGCTCAGCGATCAGTTCAAGCTCTTGTTGCAGCCGTTGTGCCACGTTGGGGGGCAGCCCTTGGGGGTAGCGTTCCCGCGCTCCCCGGTCCACGCATTGGGCCAGGTAGGCCTGAGCGGTCAGGCCCGGTGGCACGACCTCTTGGGGGTATTCGTAACGCAGCTCCCCCAGGTTGAAGGTGCAGCGTTGGGCCAGAGCAGTGGTGGCGGCCAGCGTGGCCTCGGGGTAGAGGCGGGCCAGCCGCAGGCGGGGGCGCAGGTGGGCTTCGGCATTGGGGTGCAAGGCGTGTCCACAAGCAGCAACGGGCCGTCCCAAGCGCAGCGCGGTCATCACATCTTGCAAGGGCTTGCGCGAGCGCACGTGCATGTGCACATGCCCGGTGGCTGCCAGCGGCACACCCGCCCGGTCGGCGGCCGCTTGCAGGCGTTCCAACCAGAAGGCATCACCCGCGCGGCCGTGGCAGACCGCCCCCAACGCGGCCCGGCCTGGGAATGCCACCTGGAGCCAGGCCAGCAGCGTGTCCAGATCGGTGTCGGGGGTGCCGCTGTGCAGTGGGGGCGGCAGCACCCGCCAAGGCAACAACAGGGCTTGTACACCCGACAGGGCGGGCGGGTGGGTGGGCCAATCCGCCCACGCGAGGTGGCAGGGCAAACCCTCCAGCCCTTGGGTGGGGGGGCGGCGGTTCGCACCCCGCCAATGGGTGATGTGTTCGCACAACTGACCGTAACCCTGGCGGTTCAGGGCCAGCAAGACCAGGGTGAACCCGCCGCAACGCAGCTCTGGGGCGGCCACCCGCAGTTCGGTGCCGATCAGCAGGTGCAGGCCACAGGCCTGCGCGGCCAGGTGGGCCCGAACCACACCCGCCATCGAGCAGCTGTCGGTGATGGCCAAGGCGCTGTAACCCAGGGCGTGGGCGCGGTGCACCAGTTCGGCCGGGCTGGAAGCCCCCCTTTGAAAGCTGAAGTGTGACAAGGCGCACAACTCGGCGTAGGCCAGTGGCCCGCTGGGGGGGCGGTAGGGGGTGTTGGGCTCAACCATACAAGCCCTGCAGGTACCACCCACCGTGGTTATCGCCACCCCGCTCCCGGTACACCCACACCAGGCCAGCCTGGGGGCTGCTGGCCACAAAATAGTCCCGCTGGGTGGTTTCGGTGTGCCACCAGCCGGTTTCGACCCGTTGCGCGCGGGTGAGCAGGGTCAGGGGGCCTTGGTAAACGGGGCGTTCGCCTTGTGTGGACAAGCGCAGTGGGGGATCGACCAGCCACGGGGGTTGGCTGGCCCAGTCGGCTGGCCAGAGGTGTTCGGTGGGGTGGAGGGTGGGGGCGCGTGAAGGTTCTTCTGCCGTACAGGGGTGCCAGGGGTGGGTGTGTTCCGGCCGTGGGTCCGCTTGCCAGTGGCCTTGTCGGACCTGGTCCTGGCCCAGGCGGCTCACCAACCGTTCCAGCAATTCGTGCCGGTCCCAAGCGCTGTGCTGGTTGGCCGTGGCCAGCAGGGGGTGGGTGGCGCTGGCGAGTGGTTCGGTGGCGTCCACCACCAGCCCGGTGCGCACCACCGGGGCCGCCAACGTGGTGCGGTTCAAGCGTTCGCGCACCAGGTATTCTAGGTGGGTGGTGTCTTGGGTGGCCAGTGCGGTGCGAACCACCAGTGGGGCTGGCGGGGGCACCCCGTGGCGGCGGGGGGCGTAGGTCCACACCACCTGCAGTTGTGTGAGGCCTTGTTGACGGCCCACCAACCAAGACCGCAGGGCGCGCCAATGGGGTTCCAGGCTGGCCAACAAGGCACCTGTGCTGTCCAGGTGCCAGGGCCACTCTTGGTGGGCTTCAAAACCCACAGGGGCTTGCAACCAGTCCCAGCTTTCGGGGGCGTTGCCATAGGCCTGGTCCAGGTTGTGCAACACCGCCGCTCCCAAACGGCGGGTGACCCCCGCCCGGGGCAGGCGCCGCAATTGGCCCAGTGTGTGGCAACCCAAGCGGTCCAGGGTGGTGGCCAGGGTTTGGGTGGCCGGTAAACCCGCTGCAGGGGCCTGGTCCAGGTGCGGCCGGGGGTGTCTGGAGAGCACCAGGGCGGCGTGCCCGGTGTGGGCTGTGGCCAGGTGGCCCCACCCCCAAGCAGCGGCTTCGGTGGCGAGCCGCGACAAAAAGGCGTCTTGGCCGCCAAACAGCCGCAGGCTGGCGCGCACCTCCAGCAGCAGTGCACCGTCCAGGCGGCACACACGGGGGGTGTAGGCCAAGGCCCACCAGCAGGCGCTGTCAGGGGGTGGGGGTGTGTGCGGTGGCGTATGCGTGAGTGCGATCCACAACATGGCGCTTGGGTTGGGTAGCAGGCCAGGGGCTGGTCTGGTAGGAGGCCATGGGGCTGGGCAAGGCGGCCAGGGGGGCGTGCAGCAC
>JBEBBB010000271.1:0-3627 GCA_041158605.1 Pseudomonadota bacterium | reverse complement strand
GATGGGGGCTACAGCGCGGCTTCGGCCCTGGTGCGCCGCCTCTACCAAGGGGTTGATGTCAACCCCACCATGAGTGCCTCAGGGAAAGACGCCAAAACCGCTTTGCAGGAATGGCTGCAAGGGCGCAAAATGAAATTGCCTGTGTACAAGGTGGCGGCCACCCGGGGTGAAGCCCATCGCCAGTCCTTTGACGTGACCTGTGAAGTCACCGAGAAAAACCACCAGGTGCAAGGCACGGGGACCTCACGCCGCGCCGCCGAGCAGGACGCGGCCGCTGCGATGTTGCAGTACCTTCAGACACAACACCCATGAGCGCACCTTCCGCACCGGCTACCGACCTTGAAGCGATGTTGGCCCAGGCTTTGGGCAAGCCGCTAGCTGCGCCCGCCGTGGACCAGGTTGCGGTGCCTGCCGCGGCCCCCCGTTGTGGGTATGTGGCCATTGTGGGCAAACCCAACGTGGGCAAATCCACCTTGCTCAACGCCTTGGTCGGGCAAAAAGTCAGTATCACCTCGCGCAAGGCCCAAACCACGCGGCACCGCATCACCGGCATCCGCACGGTTGGTGCCACCCAGTTTGTGTTTGTCGACACTCCGGGTTTCCAGACCCGCCACGGCAACGCCCTGAACCGCTCGCTCAACAAAACGGTGCTCGGCGCCGTGACCGATGTGGATGTGGTGGTGTTTGTGGTGGAGGCCGGGCATTTCACCCCCGCCGACGCCAAGGTGCTGGCCCTGTTGCCCGAGAAGACCCCCGTGCTGCTGGTGGCCAACAAACTGGATATGGTCCACCGCCGGGGCGATCTGGCCCCCTGGTTGCGCGAGATGCAAGAGCGCCACCCCTTTGCCGAGTTTGTGCCCATGTCGGCCAAAAACGCCAAAGACATCGAGCGGTTTTACGGCATCTGCGAAAAATACCTGCCCGAACAAGCCTGGTTCCACGATGCCGATGAGCTGACCGACCGCAGCGAACGCTTCATGGCCGCCGAAATGGTTCGTGAAAAGTTGTTCCGCCTGACCGGTGACGAACTCCCCTACACCTCCACCGTGGTGATCGACAAGTTCGAGGAAGAGGGCCGCTTGCGCCGCATCGCTGCCACCATCGTGGTCGAGCGCGATGGGCACAAAGGCATGGTCATCGGTGACAAAGGCGAAAAACTCAAACGCATCGGCACCGAGGCCCGTGTCGAGCTGGAGAAACTCTGGGGTGGCAAGGTCTTTTTGGAGTTGTGGGTGAAAGTGCGCTCGGGGTGGGCCGACGACGAGGCCCGTGTCCGTTCTTTCGGTTACGAATAAGCCGCCCCTGCCACCATGGCCCGAACGGCCCGCACCACCGACGAACCCGCGTTTGTGCTCCACCGCTACGACTGGAGCGAGTCCAGCTTGGTGCTGGATGTCTTCAGCCGTGGCCATGGCAGGGTGGTGCTGGCTGCGAAGGGTGTCAAACGCCCAACCTCGCAGTTTCGGCCGGTGCTATTGCCCTTGCAGCCCCTGCGTTTGGGGTGGTCTGGTGATGGTGAAGTCCGCACCCTGAAGGCTGCACACTGGCAGGGTGGCCATGTGATGCCCACAGGCGACGCCTTGTTGGCCGGCTACTATTTGAACGAGTTGTTGCTGCGCTTGCTGGCGCGGGACGATCCACATCCCCAGCTGTTTGACCATTACACCGAAGCGGTCAAAGCGTTGGCCACAGGGAGCGCTCCGCAGCAGGCCCTGCTCAGGGCGTTTGAACTGGTGTTGTTGCAACAAACTGGGGTGTTGCCCCCGCTGGACCAAGAGGGTTCCAGCTTGCAGGCCCTGGAGCCCATGGCCCGTTACCAGCTGGTGCCTGACACGGGGTTGCGCCACACGCCCCCCGGTGAAACGGGGCTGCTGGGGTCCACCTGGTTGCAGCTGCAAGCGGCTTTGGGTATGTCTGCCGCCCGTTGGGAGGCGCTGGTGATGGCCTCGCAGGCCGAAGGCGCGGCGCTGCGCCAACCCCTGCGCACGCTGCTGCACTACCATAGCGGTGTCCGGGTGTTTCAGACCCGGCAGGTGTTGCTGGACGTGCAGCGTTTGGCCGCCGCCCCTTGACCCAACACCATGCCAACCCCCACACGCATCCACACCGTGACCACCGCGCTGTCCGTTAATGTCAACAAGGTTGCGCTGGTGCGCAACACCCGCCACCTGGGCATACCCAGCGTGACCCGCGCCGCCACCCTGTGCCTGCAAGCGGGTGCCCACGGCATCACCGTGCACCCACGCCCCGACGAGCGCCACATCCGCCGCCAGGACGTATTCGACCTGGCCCAACTGATGCAAGACTGGCCCGGCCGCGAGTTCAACATCGAAGGCAACCCCTTTCACAACCTGATGCCCCTGGCCGCTGAACTGAAGGCCTTGGGGTTGCCGGTGCACCAGCTCACGTTGGTGCCCGATAGCGAAGGCCAGTTCACCAGCGACCATGGCTGGTCTTTCCCCGCCGATGCCGACCGTTTGCGCCCCCTGGTGGCGCAGGCCCAGGCTTTGGGCGCGCGTGTCAGCCTGTTCATGGACCCGGACCCCGCCCAAATGGCAGCAGCGAAGGCGGTGGGCGCCGACCGGGTGGAGCTGTACACCGAACCGTACGCTGCGGCATGGGGCGGCGCCGACCAAGCCCAACAGCTCGCACGGTACGCTGCCGCCGCCCAGGCCGCGCTGGACGCAGGTTTGGGTGTGAACGCCGGGCACGACTTGAACCGCGACAACTTGGCCGCGTTTGTCCGTGGGGTGCCAGGCGTGGCCGAGGTGTCCATCGGCCACGCCTTGGTGGCCGACGCCTTGGAGTTGGGTTACACGGCGACCGTGCAGGCCTACCTGGGTTGTATCAGCGACGCCCAGCCATGATTTACGGTGTGGGCACCGACATCTGTGACGTGCGCCGCATCCGCGACAGCCTGGAGCGCCACGGTGAGCGCTTCGCCCAGAAGGTGCTGAGCGAAGCCGAGCTGGCCACTTGGCGCCAGCGCAGCGCGCGCTGGCCAGAGCGGGGCGTGCGCTACCTGGCCACGCGCTTTTCGGCCAAAGAGGCTTTCAGCAAGGCCATCGGCATGGGCATGCGCATGCCCATGACCTGGCGCGACTGTGAGATCGCCAAGCTGCCCAGCGGGCAACCGACCATCGTGCTGCACCGCGGCCTCAAAACCTGGTTCGAGGCCCAGGGCCTGACGGCCCACGTGAGCGTGACCGACGAAACCGACTATGCCGCCAGTTTTGTGGTGGTGGAGAAACACACATGAGCCTGCACGCCCCCTTGGTGATCGACATCGCCGGTACCCGCTTGACCAAGGTGGACAAGCGCCGCTTGCTGCACCCCTTGGTGGGTGGTTTGATCTTGTTTGGCCGCAACTGGGAGAGCCGCGAGCAGCTCACCCGCTTGTGCCGCAAGGTCAAAAAACTCCGGCCCGACCTGCTGGTGTGTGTGGACCATGAAGGTGGGCGGGTGCAGCGTTTTCGCACCGATGGCTTCACCCACGTGCCCCCGATGCGCGCCTTTGGCGACCTGTGGTTTCAAGGCCCCGGTGCGGCCACGGGGGAGGCCGCCATGCGCGCCTGCAACGCCGCCACCGCTGCAGGGTATGTGTTGGGTGCCGAGCTGCGCGCCTGC
>JBEBBB010000270.1:0-6101 GCA_041158605.1 Pseudomonadota bacterium | reverse complement strand
CGTCTTTGACACGGACCACGTCACCGAGGCCACCCAGGTTCACAACTTTGTCGAGCAGAATGATTTGCATGGTGTGGGCTCCTATCAGACGCGGTGCTGGTCGCTGTAGGGCAGCAGGGCCAGGAAACGGGCGCGCTTGATGGCGGTGGTCACTTGGCGCTGGTAAATGGCGCGGGTGCCGGTCAGGCGGGCGGGGATGATCTTGCCGTTTTCGGCGACAAAATCGCGCAGAACGTCAACGTCTTTGTAGTCAACTTCTTCAACGCCAGCCACGGTGAAGCGGCAGAATTTTTTGCGCTTGAACAGCAGCGATTGGGTGTTGCGCTTGGGGCGCTTGTCTTTGTTAAAACGCTTGGGTGCAGCCATGGTGGTGCTTCCTAAATAGGGTTGAAATCTTGTATGTGGAACACAACGCCTTTGCCGTTGCGGAAGTTGGTGAGAAACCCGTTGAAGCCACAAACCACCCCCAGGGGGCGGTGGGCCAGCGTTTCAGCCAATGTGCCGAAAGCTTGCGCCCGCAGTTCAAGGGTCACCTGGCGCACCTGGCCGGCTTGCTGGACCTGCGATGCGTGTTTCAGCACCATGTCCAGGGCCGGGACACCAGCGGGTGTGTAGCGCAAGGTGCCCATTTGGTCCACCTCGGCTTGCAACTGCAGCTGGTTCACGGGTACGCCCTTCCGTTCAGGGCAATTACGCTGCGGCCTCCTGTTGCTGGGACTTGCGGGCTTCTTCGCGCTCAACAGACTTCATCATGGAAGACGCGCCGGTTTCGGCTTTCTTCTTTTGAACGGTCAGGTGACGCAGCACGGCGTCGTTGAACTTGAAAGCGTGTTCCAGCTCGGCCATCACAGCCTGGTCGGCTTCGATGTTCACACACAGGTAGTGCGCCTTGGACAGCTTGTTGATCTGGTAAGCCAGCTGGCGGCGGCCCCAGTCTTCAACGCGGTGGACCTGACCACCACCATTGGTGATCATGCCTTTGTAGCGCTCCAGCATGGCGGGCACTTGTTCGCTTTGATCCGGGTGGATCAGCAGGACGATTTCGTAATGACGCATGGACTCTCCTTACGGTTAAACAGCCACCCCCGGCGTCTGACGGGGTGCGGCAAGGCAAGCCCATGATTATAACGTGAAAAGACAGTTTGCTTGCTAGTGCCTGCCGCTACCGGGGTAGCGGATGCGATCAACCCAGCGCTGAACCTGGGCCGGAGGTGGCGGGGTGATCAGGCTGACCAGCACCGCCACCAGAAAGCCCAAGGGCACGCCAAACACGCCTGCCGAGATGGGTTGGATGCCCCACCAAAGGGGTACAGGGCCCGTCAGCCCCCAGGCAGAACGCAACCAGGGTTGGGTGGTGCCCATGTAATAAAACGTGATGGCCAAACCCGCGACCATGCCGGCCACCGCACCCGCCCCGGTGGTGCGTTTCCAGAAAATGCCCAGTACCAGCACCGGGAAAAACGCGGCAGCGGCGAAAGAAAAAGCGGCGGACACCAGAAACAAGATGTCGGCGGGTTTTTGTGCAGCCACATAAGCTGCGGTCAGGGCCACGACCAGTAGCAACACCTTGGAGATGGTGACGCGGCGGGCGGTCGACGCGTTGGGGTCTATCATTTTGTAGTACAGGTCGTGGCTGAGTGCGCTCGAAATGGTGAGCAACAGCCCGTCGGCGGTGGACAAAGCGGCGGCCAGACCACCGGCCGCAACCAAACCCGAAATCACATAGGGCAAACCACCAATTTCGGCCGAGGCCAGCATGACGATGTCGCTGCCTATGGTGATCTCATTGAGTTGCAGCAGGCCGTCCAGGTTCACGTCGGCCACCCGCAACAGGCTGGGGTCTACACGGCTCCAGGCCGCCACCCAAGCGGGCAATCGGTCAAAGGGGGTACCTACCAAAACGTGAAAAATCTCGAACTTCACCAGCACCGCCAATGCGGGTGCGGTGATGTAGAGCAACACAATAAACAACAAAGACCAGGTCACGGACTGCCGGGCCGCCTGTACCGATGGCACGGTGTAGTACCGCATCAAGATGTGGGGCAAAGCCGCCGTGCCCACCATCAGGCAAAACACCAAGGCCAAAAAGTTGCGCCTTGAAAAGTCAAACAATTGCCGCTCTTCGGGGTTGCCTTGGGGGTCGCCCAAAAAGGGCCGGGCGTGCGGCGGCATGCCGTTGAGTGGCTGGGACTTTAAGCGGGCATCGGCCAAGGCCTCCGTCCAAGTGGCGACGGCACTTTTTTCGTCCTTGGGCAAGCGAGAGACGGCCTTTTCAGCCAAGGCCACCTCACCCGGCAGGGCGTTCAGGTTGCGCAAGGCCTCGAGCCGGTTTTCTGCAAACACACGGTCCTTGGCTATGGCCCGCTGGGGGTCGGTCAGCTTCTGCTCCAAAACCGAGGCCCGGTGGCGGTAAATTTGCTGGACTTCCAGCTCGGCCGGGTGCTGGCTCAGGTTTTTTTCCATGGCACTGACCTGTTCCAGTTGCACGCCGTACACCAGTTGAGGCACGGGCACCCCGGTTTGTTTGGTGGCCAACCAAACCACAGGCAACACATAGGCCATGATCAAAACGATGTACTGGGCCACTTGTGTCCAGGTAACGGCGCGCATACCCCCCAAAAACGAGCACACCAAGATACCGCCCAAACCCAAAAACACGCCCAATTCAAACGCCACCCCGGTGAGGCGGGACGTGATCAGACCAACCCCATAAATTTGGGCCACCACATAGGTGAAAGAGCACAAAATGGCTGCGGCAATACCCAACAGCCGGGGCCAACGCCCGCCATACCGCTCGGCCAAAAAGTCGGGGATGGTGAACTGGCCAAACTTGCGCAAATAAGGGGCCAGCAGCAAGGCGACCAGGCAGTACCCACCTGTCCAACCTAGTACAAACGCCAAGCCGTTGTACCCGTGCAAGTACAACGTACCCGCCAGACCAATGAACGAAGCGGCCGACATCCAGTCGGCCCCGGTGGCCATGCCGTTGTACACCGCCGGCACCCGCCGACCAGCCACGTAGTACTCGGTCGGGTCGGTGGTGCGGCACATGATGCCGATGGCAGCGTACACACCTATGGTCACCAGCAAAAACACCAGGCCTATGCCATCCCGTGACAACCCCATCTGCTCGGCCGCGGCCAAGGCGCCCACAAACAGCACAAAACCCAGGGTGTACCGCAGGTACACCCTGTTCAACTGCTGGTGGAAAGGGTCAGGCCTGGAACGCCCCATCGGTCTGCCGAAGCGGGCTCAAAGTTGCGGTGCCAACAAGGAGCGGATTTTTTCAATCAGCTCTTTGGTGGCAAAGGGTTTGGTCATGTAGGCGTTTGCTCCCAAGGCCAGACCTTTGGCCACGTCGGTATCCCGGCCTTTGGCCGTCAGCATGAGCAAGCGGGTGTCGCGAATGTCCTCGCGAGCGCGCACCTCTTCACAGACCTCAAAACCGGTTTTGAGGGGCATCATCACATCCAGCAACACCAGGTCAGGGCGGTGTTTCACAATGGCATCAATGGTTTCCTGCCCATCACGGGCCACCAGCACTTGGTAACCCTCGCGTTTCATGAGGAATTCCAGGGAGATAACGATGTTGGGCTCGTCATCGGCGATCAGGATGGTGGCGCTCATGGCGACTCTCCGGTAGGTTCAGGGTTGGACGGTGCCACCCAGGGTAGAAAAAATCCAAAACAGGCACCACCACCCGGAGGGCTGTGGAGCCACATGTGCCCACCCAAGTGGGTCATGATCTGGCGGCTGATGGGCAAACCCAAGCCGGTCCCTTGGGGGCGGTGCAAGGCGTCTCCCCCCTGGCGGAATTTCTCGAACACCAAGGCTTGCTGCTCGGGGGGCACACCAGGGCCGTTGTCCACCACCTCAACCTGCACGCCACTGGCGCGGGTGGTCAGGCGCACCTGTATGCGCCCTTCTTGTAGAGGGACAAATTTGGCGGCGTTGGACAAAAGGTTCAGCAACACCTGCATCAAGCGATCGGCGTCGGCTTGAACCACCACCGGGTCTTGTGGAGCATTGACCTCGATCAGAGCACCCCTGTCCAGCAGCAGCGGCTGGGTGGCCCCGATAGCCTGCTGGATGAGTTGCACCATGTCGATCGAGCTGTTGTGCCACTCGGCCTGGCCAGACTCGATTTTGGCCATGTCCAGCACCTGGTTGACCAAACGGGTCAACCGCTCGGTTTCCCCCACCACAATGCCCAGGCACTGGGCCCGCTGGTCCTGGGGCATGTCTGGGTCGGACTGCATCAGTTCGGACAGGGCGCGGATGGATGTGAGGGGTGTGCGCAATTCGTGGGTGACCGAGGACATGAAGTCGTCTTTCAGGCGGTCCAGGTCTTTGAGCTGGTCGTTGGCGGCTTTGAGCTCTGCACCAGCCTTTTCCAAGGACCGGGATTTGTCCTCCAGCTCTTGGGAGTGCACGCGCAGGCGGGTCGCCTCTTCCAGGATGCGCATCACGTCATCGGTGTCGAGGGGGTCTTCTTGCACCACGGAGGCCACCAAGGCCCGGGCAGAAGCGGCCCCCACCGCACCGGCCAACTGGGTTTCAACAAACTGCACCAGCCGCGCGTCGGCCTGCAGGGACGACCACCCGGGCAAGCCTTGTTGGCGGGCATAGCGGTCCAAGGCTTCCAGGGTTTGGGCTTCACCCAGGATGTTGCTGGACAAGGTCTGCAAATCTGCCAATTGGGCGCGGCCCTGCCAAAACACCGGGCGTGCGGCGGTGGTCCGCTCAAAAACGTCCACAAACAACAGGGCTTGGCTGGTTTCGCGGGCACTGGGGGTGCGCCACAACGACACCAACACATAGGCACCCATGTTCAGCAAAAGGCTCCAGAACAGGGCGTTGGTCACGTTGTCCAGGCCCTGCAGGCCCATCAGTTCCTCTGGTTTGAGAAACTCTACCCCCCAGGGGCCGGTATCAACCCACCCCGCCGCCATCCACCCCGAGCGCGCCAGTGAGGGCATCAACAGCGTGTAAGTCCAAACACCAAAACCGAGCAACAAACCGGCCATGGCGCCGTGTCGGGTCCCGCCTTTCCAGTACATCCCGCCCAAGAGGCTGGGGCCAAACTGGGCCACTGCCACAAAACTCGTCAAGCCGTAACTGACCAAAGCGTAGGCGTCACCGGCCAAACGGTAGTAGGCGTAACCCAACATCAGTACCAAGGCGATCGCCACACGCCGTATCCACAACACCGGCAAACCCAGACCACCTTGGTGGGGGACTTTGTGCCGCCCCACCCTGCCGCGCAACAGCAAGGGCATGACCAAGTCGTTGCACACCATGGTGGACACCGCGATGGATTCAACAATCACCATACCGGTTGCGGCCGACACCCCACCGATGAACGCCAACAGCGCCAACCACTCGTGCCCGTGTGCCAAAGGCAAGGTCAACACAAATGACTCGGGGTTGCTGGGGCCCGCCCCGAACTCCAATAGGCCGCCCAAGGCAATGGGCAAGACAAACAGGTTGATCAACAGCAGGTACAGCGGAAAGGCCCATGCAGCGCGCTTGAGGTGGCGCTCGTCCACGTTTTCCACAACCATGATTTGGAACTGCCGTGGCAACAGCAGCAGGGACATCATGGCCAGCAAGGTGAGACTGAACCACTGCACATGGGCATGGGGCCGGTCTTGCACAAAGTCAAGCAGGCGGGCCACTGCAGGTTCTGCAAGTGCCTTGGCCGTGATGTCGGGCACCCCACCAAACAACCCAAAGGTGACAAACACCCCCACCGCCATAAACGCCACCAGTTTGACCACAGACCCCATGGCCACAGCCGCCACCACACCCTCGTGGCGCTCGGTGCTGTCGAGCTTGCGGGTGCCAAATACCATGGTAAAACCCGCCAAAGCGATGGTGGTGTAAAAACTGCTGTTGTGCCACCAAGGTTGGCCTGTGCTGGGGCCGGTGGCTGTCAAGACGGCGTAACCAGCCGCCATGGCATCCAGCTGCAAGGCGATGTAGGGCACGATGCCCACCACCGTGATCAGGGTGACCCCCCCTGCCAACAAGGGGCTTTTGCCGTAGCGGCTGGAGATGAAGTCAGCGATAGAGGTGATGCGGTAGGTCTTGGCGATGCG
>JBEBBB010000269.1:0-3897 GCA_041158605.1 Pseudomonadota bacterium | reverse complement strand
CAACACCACAAAACCAAACCAGGCCGCGTAACGCAAGGTGTCTAGCACGCCGCCCAACAACCACCAGGCAGAGCCCGCATCGGATGTACCCGCCCAAACACTTAAACCAGCCCACAGGGCTGTCAGGGTGGCTGCGGCCAGAACCGCCAAGCGGGTGCGGTCGGTAGGGCGCTGGTCAAACAGCTGGCGCAACAGGTGCAAGGCCAACACCGCATAGGCCGCAGCAGCCAAGCCATACCCCCAGCCGATCAGCGACACATCGTCAAGCGCCATGGGGGTTTACTGGGCACCTTTGCCGGTCAATACCACGCCTATGGTCTCGAACAAAATGACGATATCGAGAAACAGGGAGTGGTTTTTGACGTAGTACAGGTCGTACTGCAGTTTCTGGGTGGTGTCTTCCACCGAGGATCCGTAGTGGTAGCGCACCTGGGCCCAACCGGTCACACCGGGCTTGACACTGTGGCGCACGGCATAAAACGGTATCTCTTGGGTCAGTTGGTCGACAAAAAACGGCCGCTCGGGGCGGGGGCCAACCAAGCTCATGTCGCCCTTCAGGACACTGAAAAGCTGGGGCAACTCGTCGATGCGAACCTTGCGGATGATTTTGCCCAGGCGCGTGACCCGCGAATCGCCTGCGGTTGCCCAACGCGGCACACCGTCTTTTTCAGCGTCGGTGCGCATGCTGCGAAACTTGACCACGTTGAACACCCGGCCGTTCAAGCCCACCCGTTCTTGGCGGTACAAAATGGGAGCGCCGCTTTCCAACAAAATCAACAACGCGGTGATCAGCATCAAAGGTGCTGCCAGCAACAGCAGCACCGAGGCGCCAGCAATATCAAACAGGCGTTTGACCAATGTGCGCATCACCCCTTGGTTGAAGCCATCCCCAAAAATCAACCAGCCTGCAGACACCGAATCCAAGCGAATTTGGCCCAGGTTCTGCTCAAAGTGTTTGGCAATATCCACGACCCTCACACCTTGCAGCTTGCAATCGAGCAGGTCGCGCATGGGCATGCTGCCACCACGGCGCTCGGTCAGGGCCACCACAATTTCATCCACCTGGTTTTGGCGCACCACGTCGGGTAGCCGCATCTCAGGGGACAAAATACCCCAAGTCGACACCTCGTGGTTTTGTTCGGTGGGGCTGGTGAAATAACCCACCAACTCGACGTTGGGGTCGGAGGCGATCAGCGATTTGCCAACCGAGCGCGCGCGCGCACCAGTGCCATAAACCAAAACCTTTTGTCGGGTAAACGACTTGGGTAGCGTTTCACCCACCACCACGCGGTGAACCAACAAAAAGGCGGTGGTGCCCAGCATGGCCCACCATGCCATGCCCATGTCGTAGGTATCGTCCAAAGGCATCAAGCCCAAGACCAACGCAACCACCCCGGCTGACAACAAAAACGACAACACACCGCGGGCGCGCATTTGCCCACTGGAAAACTTGCGGGCCCGCTCGTAAAACCCCAGGCCCGCGTTGATGGCCAACATGCCCAGAGCCATGAAGGCGCCACGGCTGACGCCGTCTGACAGGGCCCTGGCGTCAAACACGTGGTGACCAGACTGCATCATGAGCGTCACCACCAAGGCCCCCATCACCAGCCCCATGTCCAGCATCACTTGCAACACGGTCCGGCGGTGGAAATAGTGGTTAAAAATCTTGATCATTCGCTCTACCCGGCCCTGATGTTTGTGGGCGAAATGCTGTTTATATTACACGCGGTGGCCTTTTCACCCGCCAACCGGGTCAGTGGCGCCACAAAAAACAACAACAAGAGCATAAAGGCCACACGTGGCATTTCCATGAAGCTGATCACCAAGCCCAACACCAACGTGCTGGCCATGCTCAGCCACCACGCCAAGGCCCATGGCTGGCGGCGTTTTAAACCCCGACACACACCCCACAAGATCCAGGCGACGCCCGCCCCCAAAACGCCCCCGCCCAACCAACCGCGCTCCACCCAGGTTTCCAGGTAAAGGTTGTCCATGTGCCAAGGCAAAAAATGGCCTTGGGCAGAGGGCATCCAGTGCACCGAACCCTGTTCAAAAGCGGTGTTGCGCAAAACCTGCACACCGGTGGGATCGGTCAGGTTCACACTTTTGATCAACACCTCGCTACCTTCATCCAAAACCGAGAGGGTCAACATGCCCGACCGCAAACCGGCCAGGGTGCCATCCGGTGCAAAGGCGGGCCCCCGCAACACCAGCATACGCTCCAGCCCTTGCTCACCTGTGGCGGGAACACTCCAGCGGCGCCACTGGCACCTCAAATCGTACAAAAGGTGGCGCTCGCACAAGCGCACCATCATTTGCACCGGCTCCACTGCCACCACCTTCAACCGGGCTTGGTACCGCCCTCCGGGCTTGAGGTCCACTTTTTGGGTCAACCCAAACAGGTAGCCCTCTACGGAGGTACCGGCTGCGGGTCCGTTCAAAACGGCACCGGCCCCAGGCGCGGGTAACACCCCAACATGGCCAGGAAACCCACCCCCCTCCACACGCTGGCTGTAATGCGCAGGCAGGCGCCCCTGCCCCAACCCCAACCAGCGCTGTACGGGGGTATCCACCAGGTCGATGCCATCACGCCAATGGGCCAACCTTTGGTAGGCGGCCTCTTCGGTGTCGTCGAGACGATCGGCCATAAAAGTGCTCCACACCAACACCCCACCCGCCTCCAGGGCCACCACCAACCACAACAGCCGCAGGGCCTTCCGGCGCCAGACCACATGTGGCGCCGGATCCCATCGCAAAAACACCACGGTGGCCCACAACAACAGGGCTGTTCCAGCGCCGACCAAATACACACCCCTGGAGAAGGTGGTCAACAAAGCAAACACCGTCAACAAAAGCAACAGCGCCGCCGCACCCCAACGCGCCGGGGTCTGGGCTGCCCAAACGGCCCAGATGGCCAAGGGGGCGGTCATCGCCAAATAGGCGTCTATGGCGCCACCGCCCACATGCATCTCCCAAAACCACGCACTGGTTCTGTAAGACCGGGTGAAATCCAGACCACCTGCGTACAAAAACCGCTCGACCAGCACCAAAAGGCAGACCCACAACAAACCGATCAAGGTGCCCGCCACCAGACGGCGTAGCACTTGTTGCCCTTCAAGGGCCACCGCACGCCCCAGCAGTGGCATCAACACACACAGCCACAACAAGCTCTTGCCCACGCGCCAAGTGTTACCGATTTGGTCGTAGCCGGCGTCAAAGCCCAGCGTGGGCAAGCCAGTGTCCACCCAAGCCCGCCAAGCGCCCACCACCCACAACGCCATCAAAGCCAACCCTGCGGTCCAAGTCCAGCGGCGCCAAAAGGGGGGCCAATGCGGGTTCAAACGGGGTTGTCTGTGCGCTGCCACTGCGGCGCCGTGTTCTGGAGCGGCCAGGTCACGGGCCCAACGCAGGTGCCCAGCGGCCAGTACGGCACACAACAACAGGTCAAATTCCGACCACAACCACCCACCGGTCCAGGGAGACCAGTCAGCGACTGGCAACAAGGCTGGCACCGCGACCAACCACAGTGTGGGCCGCCACACCACAACCACCCCCAACACCCACAAACCCATCAACAAAGCGGTGGGAGCCACCGGGTGACTCAGCGCCCCGAAAAACGCCCCTCCAGCCCAAACCAACGCCCACAACGTGTGCGCGCAGGCCCACACCCGTGACCGTTTCTCTGGACCACCTTGAAACGCGTTCACACCAGCATTTCCACGCAGGCCGGATGCCCCAAAAACGCCTGGGGGCTGGCGGTGGCACCGTAAGCACCCGACTGGAACACCACCACCCAGTCCCCGGGTTCTGCGCGCGGCAAGGCCACCTGGTCGGCCAACAAATCCAAAGGGGTGCACAGGGGCCCCACCACCGACACGGTTTCGGTGTTGGGGGCAC
>JBEBBB010000268.1:0-2990 GCA_041158605.1 Pseudomonadota bacterium | reverse complement strand
TGAACGCTGCTGGACTGGCAAGCCACACAGTTTCGTTTAGCAGCGATGCCAAAGAGTGCGCGGTTAGCCTTTGGTACTTGTAGAGATGTGTCGGCGCGCTCATTTGGATCACGCAATTAATGTGCAGTATCCGCCGGATACAGCGTGTACTGGCTCAAAGCCAAGTGACATGACACGACCATCCTCCCTCTTCAATCGGTATCAAAACGCCCCCATCTTGGTTTTATATAGTTGGCCACACACCACAGCCCTTGAGTGGCTGAGGGGCCAGCACATCAAAGCGCATTTTTAGCACTATAGCCCAAGAACAGAGCGCCCGCACAGCCGCCGGTTCTGGTGTTTTGATACAGTCAACCGGTTGGGGCAAGGGGGCGTGGGGTGGCCAGCCCACCCGATGCCCTTTAAAACGCCAGGACGCTTGATGCCAGACCCCCAAGGCCAGTTTGTGGCCTTTCCCGATTCGCCTTTCGAGCTGTTTCAGCCCTTTCCCCCGGCGGGTGACCAGCCCACGGCCATCGCGCAGCTGGTGGAGGGCATACAAGACGGCGAGCTGTTCCAAACCCTGTTGGGCGTGACCGGCTCGGGCAAAACCTACACCATGGCCAACGTGATCGCCCGCTTGGGGCGGCCGGCCATTGTGTTCGCGCCCAACAAAACCCTGGCCGCGCAGCTGTACAGCGAGTTCCGCGAGTTTTTCCCGCGCAACGCGGTGGAGTATTTCGTCAGCTACTACGACTACTACCAGCCCGAGGCCTATGTGCCCCAGCGCGACCTGTTCATCGAAAAAGACAGCGCCATCAACGAGCACATCGAGCAGATGCGCCTGAGCTGCACCAAGAGCCTGCTGGAGCGCCGCGACGTGGTGATTGTGGCCACGGTGTCGGCCATTTACGGCATCGGCAAGCCCGAAAGCTACCACCAGATGATCATGACGCTGCGGGTGGGCGACAAGGTGGGCCAGCGCGACGTGATCGCCCAGCTGGTGCGCATGCAGTACGCCCGCAACGAACAAGACTTTTCCCGGGGCAAGTTCCGGGTGCGGGGCGACACCATCGACGTGTTCCCGGCCGAGCACTCCGAGCTGGCCATCCGCATCGAGCTGTTCGATGACGAGGTGGAAACCCTGCAGCTGTTCGACCCGCTCACCGGCCAGGTGCGGCAAAAAATCCCGCGTTTCACCGTGTACCCCAGCAGCCACTACGTGACCCCCCGCGAGCAGGTGTTGGCGGCGGTGGAAACCATCAAGCAAGAGCTGTCCGACCGCTTGAAAGAGCTGGTGGGCATGGGCAAATTGGTCGAGGCGCAGCGCCTGGAGCAGCGCACCCGTTTTGACCTGGAAATGCTGACCGAGGTGGGGCACTGCAAGGGCATTGAAAACTACAGCCGCCACCTGAGCGGCAGCGCCCCTGGCGAGCCGCCCAGCACCCTGACCGACTACATGCCGCGCGACGCGATCATGTTCTTGGACGAAAGCCACGTGATGATGGGGCAGTTGGGGGGCATGTACAACGGCGACCGGGCCCGCAAAACCACCTTGGTGGAGTACGGCTTTCGGCTGCCCAGCGCGCTGGACAACCGGCCCTTGCAGCTGGCCGAGTTTGAGCAGCGCATGCGGCAGTGTGTGTTTGTGTCGGCCACCCCGGCCGATTACGAAAAGCAGCACGCCGGGCAGGTGGTGGAGCAGGTGGTGCGCCCCACCGGCCTGGTCGACCCCGAAGTGGAGGTGCGCCCGGCCACCCACCAGGTGGACGACGTGTTGCAAGAAATCCGCTTGCGGGTGGAGCGCCAGGAGCGGGTGCTCATCACCACGCTGACCAAGCGCATGGCCGAGCAGCTCACCGATTACCTGACCGAAAACGGCGTGAAGGTGCGTTACCTGCACAGTGATGTGGACACCGTGGAGCGGGTCGAAATCATCCGCGACCTGCGCCTGGGCGCGTTTGACGTGCTGGTGGGTATCAACCTGCTGCGCGAGGGCTTGGACATCCCCGAGGTGTCGCTGGTGGCCATTTTGGACGCCGACAAGGAGGGGTTTTTGCGGTCGGAGCGCAGCCTGATCCAAACCATAGGCCGGGCGGCCCGCAACCTGAACGGGCGGGCCATTTTGTACGCCGACCGCATCACCGACTCCATGAAACGCGCCATGGGCGAAACCGAGCGGCGGCGGGCCAAACAAGTGGCGTTCAACGCGGCCAACGGCATCGTGCCCAAAGGGGTGGTCAAGCGCATCAAAGACCTGATCGACGGCGTGTACAGCGAAAAGAGCGGCCAAGAGGCCGAGCGCCTGGCCGATGCCGCCCGCCAGATGGCCGAGGTGGAGGACATGAGCGAAAAAGACCTGGCCAAGGAAATCAAGCGGCTGGAAAAGCAGATGCTGGAACACGCCCGCAACCTGGAGTTCGAAAAGGCGGCCCGCGTGCGCGACCAGCTGGCCCGGGTCAAAGACCGGGTGTTGGGGGCCCACGGGGCCGACCACGTGCCAGGCCGCTAAACCCTCAACCTTTACAGGGCAAGTTGCGGGAGAATGCGTGGCATGGGAGAAGACACGCGCATATACCTGATCGAGGACGACCGCACGGTGCTGTCCTTTGTGCAGCAAGCCTTGCAACAAAGGCCGGCCTGGCGCTTGCTGGGCTGTTCCGACACCTACGCCCACGCCAACGCGGTTGCCGCCATGACCGACGCCAACGTGTTCTTGGTGGATTTGGGCCTGCCCGATGGGCGGGGTGAAGACCTCCTGCGGCGCCTGGCGGTGGCTCGGCCCGACGCCGAACTGCTGGTGTTCACCGTGTTTGGTGACGAAACCCGTCTGATCGGGGCCCTGCAACAGGGCGCCACAGGTTATGTCCTCAAAGGGTGCACCGCCGATGAACTGATCGAGGCCATCGAGAACATCCGTGCAGGCGGGGCGCCCATTTCCCCTTTGCTGGCCCGCATGTTGTTGAAGCAGTTTCGCGGCACGGAGACCGCCGAGGGCACCCACATCCAGG
>JBEBBB010000267.1:0-9240 GCA_041158605.1 Pseudomonadota bacterium | reverse complement strand
CGTAGCGCTGGATCAGCTTGGCCTGGCGCTTGAACTCGTCAAGCCCTTCTTTCATGCTGATGGAGTTCACCACCGCCTTGCCTTGCACACATTGCAGGCCGGCCTCGATCACGCTCCACTTGGACGAGTCGATCATCACCGGCACGCGCGCGATGTCGGGCTCACTGGCCATGAGGTTGAGGAAACGCACCATGGCCGCCTGGCTGTCGAGCATGGCCTCGTCCATGTTCACATCAACGATTTGGGCGCCGTTCTCCACCTGCTGGCGCGCCACCGCCAAAGCCTCTTCGTACTGGCCATTCAAGACCATGCGGGCAAACGCCTTGGACCCCGTGACGTTGGTGCGCTCACCAATGTTCACAAACAGGCTGTTCTCGTCTATGGTGAGCAGCTCCAGCCCCGACAGGAGCATGGGCGGCACCCGGTGGGGGGTATCGGTATCGGTGGCGGTCATGCCTGGGCTCTCGGTGGTTGTGCTCAAACGTTGAACAAGAAGTTCATCACATCGCCGTCTTTGACCACGTACTCCTTGCCCTCGGCGCGCATCTTGCCCGCGTCCTTGGCACCCTGTTCCCCCTTGAGGGCGATGTAGTCGTCAAAACCTATGGTTTGTGCGCGGATAAAACCCCGCTCAAAGTCGCCGTGGATCACCCCTGCAGCCTTGGGAGCGGTGTCACCGGTGTGTATGGTCCAGGCGCGCACCTCTTTCACACCAGCGGTGAAGTAGGTCTGCAAACCCAGCAATTTGAACCCGGCGCGGATCAAGCGGTTCAGTCCAGGTTCGTCTTGGCCCAGTTCTTTCAAAAACGCCAGGCGGTCGTCATCGTCCATCTCGGCCAACTCGGCTTCGATCTTGGCGCAAATCGCCACCACCGGGGCGCCTTGGGCATCGGCGTAAGCCTTCAAGCGGTCCAGGAAGGGGTTGTTCTCAAAACCGTCCTCGGCCACGTTGCCCACAAACATGGCGGGTTTGGCGGTGATCAGGCACAGGGGTTTGAGCAACAACTGCTCTTGTTCGCCCAGAGCCAAGGTGCGCACCGGCTTGCCTTGGTCCAACACGGCCTGCACCTTGCCCAGGATGGCCACCAACGCAGCGGCTTCCTTGTCGTTGCCGCTTTTGGCCGCTTTGGTGTAGCGCTGCAAAGCCTTCTCAACGGTGCCCAGGTCGGCCAAACACAACTCGGTCTGGATGACCTCGATGTCGGCAATCGGGTCCACCTTGTTGGCCACGTGGATCACGTTGTCGTCTTCAAAACAGCGCACCACGTTCACGATGGCGTCGGTTTCACGGATGTGGGCCAGGAACTGGTTGCCCAAGCCCTCGCCTTTGGACGCACCGGCCACCAGACCGGCGATGTCCACAAACTCCACGATCGCAGGCACCACGCGCTCGGGGCTGATGATGGTGGCCAACTGTTGCAGGCGGGGGTCTGGCACCTCGACCACCCCCACATTGGGCTCGATGGTGCAGAAGGGGTAGTTCTCCGCCGCGATGCCGGCCTTGGTCAGGGCGTTGAACAGGGTGGATTTGCCGACGTTGGGCAGGCCGACGATGCCGCATTTGAGGCTCATGGATTTTTTCCTTGTAAATCAGGACCCCAGTGCACATCGAGCCCAACACCGGTGTGGCTGATGTGCCCGACCCGCGCCTGGAAAATGTCGCCAACACGCTGGGTCATGGACGGTCAAAAACCGCGCCAAACGCTCGTTTTTTGACCTGGAGTGAATGCTGGTGATTGTACTTATCAGCGCATCCCCGCCCCTTCGCTCCACCACGACCGACGGGCATTTCCTTCGGGACCGGGTGCGTTCAGGCTTCGGCGTGCGTTTGAATGCTCGAAAACACACCTTTCTGCTGGTCATGAAAGCGGTCCTAGAGCGCCGCGGCGCGGGCCTGGTACCCGAGGACCTTTTGTGTGAGCGTGTCAGCGCTGAGCACTTTGAGGCGTTCAGAGCGGCTGAGGGGCGATGCCTGACGTGGACTCTCTGTTGTGAGCATCGGCCTGGGGCGTTGTGATGTCATCGCGCGGGTTGTTCTTGCGCTCTGACTTGGCCAACAACTTGTCTTCTTTTTTCTTTTTCTTGGCCAGTTCTTTTTGTCGCTTTTCGTATCCGTAATTTGGAGTTGCCAAGGGGGCTTTCTGTAGTTCGTTCCAATGTACCACCACAATCAATGCAGCTGCGGGGCCTGTGCCGCAACGGTCAGGCCCAACCACCCCACACGCCCACCCCAGGCTGCCCCTCTGCCAACACGGCCTCCGCCCCCTTGCGCACGATCACATTCATACCAAAAGTCAAGGCGCCACCCACCCTCACGTCGGCCCGGTAGGTCTGCAGGGTCGCACCCACACCCTGGCCTGGTGCACCGGTGTCTGGGTCGATGTCGGGGATGGGGCAACGCGGGCAGGGTTTGACCGGTTGCAACAACACCGCACCAGCCTCCCCGGCAGCCCCAGCGCCTTCCCAGTGTAGCGACGTGAACCGGTCCTCGTCGTGGGCCTCCACCCCGCCCAACACCAGGTTGGGCCGGAAACGGCGCACATCCACCGGGGCCAAACCTCGGGCGGCCAGCCGCTGGTTCAAATCAGCCATAGAGGCCTGCGACACCACCAACAGGGGAAACCCGTCACCAAACTGGTTGGGGGCCTCCAGGCCGCCGGTCCATTTGAAAGACGAGAGGCGGCGCACCTCGGGGTCAAAACGGGCCAGCCGCAGGCGCCCCCCGTTCGGTAGCCCATCGGGGGCCAAAAAATCGGTGAACCACTGGGCCGCGGTGTCGCCCATGTCGTAAGCGGCCAGGGTGTCGTCCCACACCCGCACCTGGCAAGGCCCCTCCGCGGCGTCGAGCGCCAACAGCAGAGGCAACATGCCCGGGGCGCGCAACTCCAGCCGCCCCATGTGCAAACGGGGCTGCACCAGCGCCATGCGGGGGTGTTCGCGCTGGGTGACAAACACACCATCGGGGCCGACCACCATCCAGGTGCGGTCCCACTCCAAACCGGTGTCCAAGAGTGTGGCCGAGCGCACCCGCAAACCGGCACAGGATTTGACCGGGTAGATCCACAGCTCATCCACGGTCAGGGGCACGCCATCAGCGGGCAGGTCCGTATCGCTCACAAAGCACCTTTCAAAGGGGTCAACGGCCATTGTGCCTTGCTTCTAAAATCCAAGGATGAGCAAAACCTACGATGTGGCCGTGTTGGGCGCGGGCGTCACGGGCCTGACCCTGGCCCTGTTGTTGGCCCAATCCCGGCTGCGCGTGGCGCTGGTGGGCCGGCCTGCGCCGGACACGCCCCTGCCACCGGACACCCGGGCCTACGCGCTGAACCACCGGTCACAGGCCTTGCTGGCGTCGGTGCGGGCGTGGCCTGACGGCCCCCACACCCCCCCGGCGGTGACCCCTGTGGCCCACATGTGGGTGAACGACGCCCCCGAAAACACCGCTGTGCGCTTTACCGCCCCGGCCCCATCGCCGCTGGCTTGGATCGTGGATGTTCCCGCGCTGGAAACCGCCTTGGCACAAGCGGTGAGCTACCAACCGGGCATCGACCGCCTCGACACCGCACCCAACGCGGACCTGACGGCGGTTTGCGAAGGGCGGCGCAGCCAGAGCCGGGCCTTGTACGGGTTTGAGTACGACACACGGCCCTTCCCCCACACGGCGGTGGCCTCGCGCTTGCGTTGCGAAAAGCCCCATGGGGGCGTTGCACGGCAGTGGTTCCTGGGTGGCGACATCTTGGCCTTGTTGCCCATGGAAGGCCCAGGCGGGAACTTGGTGGCCCTGGTGTGGTCTGTACCCCATGAACGCGCCACAACCCTGTTGGCCACGGCCCCAGACGCCTTTGCCCACGCGGTGCAGGTTGCCTGCGACCAAGCCCTGGGCCACATGGCCCTGGAGGGGCCCGTGGCCGCCTGGCCGCTGGAGCAGGCCCGGGCGCGCCAATGGACACGGACCGGCGTGGCCTTGGTGGGCGACGCCGCACACGCCATGCATCCGCTGGCCGGCCAAGGCCTCAACGTGGGCTTGGCCGACGTGGCCGAACTGGCCCAGGTGGTCGCTGGGCGTGAATACTGGCGCAGCCCCGGCGACGCCCGCTTGCTGCGGCGTTACGAACGCGCCCGCCAAGCCGATGTGGCCACCATGGGCTGGGCCACCGAACAGCTGTTTGGCCTGTTTGGCCACACCGATCCGCGGGTCACCGCCGTTCGCCGCTTGGGATTGCAAACCTTCGACAAACTGGCCCACCTGAAACGCTGGACCATGCACCACGCCATGGGCCGCCCCAACAACACCCCCGATACACCATGACTCACACCCTTCGCGCGGTTCTGGCCGCTGCCCTCACCACCCTGGGCTTGCTGGGCCACGCCCAAGGCCAGGAGGCCACCATCCGCAAAAACCTGGCCGAGCGCCTGCCCAACCTGCCCAAAATCGAAGAGGTGTCCAAAACCCCCATGGCCGGCCTTTATGAGGTGCGGGTCAACCAAAGCGATATTTTTTACACCGACAGCGAAGGCCAGTTTCTGATCCAGGGCGTGCTGATCGACACCAAAGCCCGCGCCAACCTGACCGAACAGCGGGTGGAAAAACTCAGCGCCACCCCCTTGGCGTTTGACAGCCTCCCCCTCAAAGACGCGTTCACCACGGTTCGGGGCAATGGCAAACACAAAATCGCAGTATTCAGTGACCCCAATTGCGGGTTCTGCAAACGCCAAGACCGCGACATGGCCAAGCTGACCGACGTGACCATCTACACCTTTTTGGTGGACTTGTTGGGCCCCGACTCCAAGCTAAAGGCTGGTCACATCTGGTGCGCCAAAGACCGCGCCGCCACCTATACCGCCTGGATGGTCAACGGCACCACCCCACCGGCCGCCAACTGCGACACCGCCGCCATCGAACGCAACCGCGAGTTCGCCCGGCGCAACGGCATCACCGGCACCCCCACCAGCTTTTTGGCCGATGGAACCCGTATCCGCGGTGCCGATTTCAAACGCATCGAACAAGCCCTCACCGCCGCCCGCTGACCCATGGCCACCCCCTCTGTGACCCCATCCATCGAAGACCCCCACAACGTGCTATTGCGCCGCTTGGGCGCGGCTGGCCTTTTGCCCTTCATGGGCTTGGCCCTGTTGGTGTGGCTGGTCGAACCCGATTTGCAAGCCTGGGCGGCCATGGCCATGGCCGCCTACGCGGCGCTGGTGGTGTCGTTTTTGGGTGGCATCCACTGGGGGGCCATGTGGGCCAAGCAACAAGGTGACACAGCCCCCGTTTGGTGGGGTATCGCCCCTTGCCTGTTGGCCTGGCCCGGAGTGCTCATGCCCCCACACGCTGGCCTGCCTTGGCTGGGCCTGTTGCTCGTTGCCTGTTACCTGGTCGACCGCAAGCTTTACCCCGCGTTGGGACTGTCGGCTTGGCTCACCATGCGTTTCCGCCTATCGGCTGTGGCAGCCTTGAGCTGCTTCATCGCCGCCGGCGCGCTTTGAACGGGATCGGCCGATGGCGCTGCATTACACGGTAGGTGTCTCTGACCCCCACACCCACCTGTTCAACATCACGCTGACCATACCCCAACCGGCACGGTGCCAGACCGTGAGCCTGCCGGTGTGGATACCCGGCAGCTACATGGTCCGGGAGTTCGCTCAGCACCTGCAACACCTGCAAGCCTTCGCAGACGGGGTCCCCACCGCTTGCGAACAACGCAACAAAAACACCTGGGATGTATCCACCCCCGAGGGCTGTGCATCGCTGGAACTGCGTTACCAAGTGTACGCCTTTGACACATCGGTCAGGACCGCTTACCTGGACCAAACCCGGGCGTTTTTCAACCCCACCAGCCTATGTCTGCGCACCTGGGGCCACGAACACACCCCTCACACGCTGGACCTGCAGCCCCCGCTACACATGACGGACTGGGCGGTGGCCACAGGCCTGCCCGCAGACCCCAGTACACCGGGCCGTTACCGCGCCGAAGTGGGTTACGACCAGCTCGCCGACAGCCCCTTCACCTGGGCACCATTTTGGGAAGGGCGTTTTGACGCCTGTGGGGTGCCCCACCGCTTTGTGGTGACCGGGGCGGGGCCGGGTTTTGACGGCGACCGCTTGTTGCGCAACACCCAGCGCATTTGCGAGGCCCAGATCCGCTTTTGGCATGCCGGTGGTGAACGCCCCCCGTTCGACAGCTACACCTTCATGCTGCACGCCAGCGCCGATGGCTACGGTGGCCTCGAACACACCAACAGCACGGTGCTGGTCTGCACCCGGGGCGACCTGCCCCAACGGACTGTGGACGGTGGCGCAGCGGCACCGCTCAAGGCCAGCGACGGCTACACCACCCTGCTGGGCCTGATCAGCCACGAGTACTTCCACACCTGGAACGTCAAACGCCTGCGCCCCCACGAATTCGCCCGCTACGACTACGAGCGCGAAAACCACACCGAGCTCTTGTGGTTTTTTGAAGGATTCACCAGCTACTACGACGACCTGTTTTTGCACCGCGTGGGCCTGATCGACACCGCGACCTACCTGCAACTGGTGGCCAAAACCGTGAACCAGGTGCTGCAAACCCCCGGGCGCCACGTGCAAAGCGTGGCCCAGGCGAGTTTTGACGCCTGGACCAAGTACTACCGTGTCACCGAAAACACCCCCAACCAGACCGTCAGTTACTACACCAAAGGCGCACTGGTGGCCCTGTGCCTGGACCTGACCCTGCGGCTGGAAGGGCACGCCACCCTGGACGCGGTCATGTGCGACCTGTACCAGGTTTGCAAGGCCGGCCCGATGACCGAGCGGCAATTGCTCGACAGCCTGGCGCGTTGGGGCCAGCGGCCCTACGATCCCGAGATACAAGCCTGGGTGCATGGCACCGCAGACCTGCCTTTGGCCAGCCTGCTCCAACGCGCAGGGCTGCAATGGGCTCAGGAGAGCGCGCCACTGGCCCAACGGCTGGGCGTGCGGGTGGGCGAGGCGGGTGGAGCACTCACCATCAAAGGGGTGTTGCGGGGTTCCCCGGCCGAGGCCGCTGGGTTTGCCGCTGGTGACGAGTGGCTGGGTGTGGGTGCCACCACCCCACCCACAGGAAACGCGCCAAGCCTGGGCTGGCGTGTCCGCAAACTGGACGACGTGGCGGCTGCAGCCCAAGGGCACACCGAACTGCGCACCCTGACCGCGCGCGATGGCCAGCTGCTAGAAGGCCGTTTGGTTTGGCCCGCAGACACCCCATCGCTGGTGGTGGTCCGCCCACCGGCGGCCGAGGTGGCCACGGGGGTTTGGCGAGCTTGGTTGCACCAACCCTGAACCGCTCGCGCCCCACCAGGTGCGTCAGCGGTGCCGCAGGTCCAACACCCGTTTCGCCTTGCCCATGCTGCGCTCCACCCCACCCTCGGCCCGCAACTCGATTTGGGCGCTGGTGCCCACAAAGGTTTTGATGTCGTGCTGCAAAGCGTGGGCGGCGGCCTGGGCGGCAGGCGCATCCGGTGCCAAACCGACTTGGGTTTCCACCCACACCGTCAGTGCGTCCATGGGGCCATCTTTGGTCAGCACACACTGGTAGTGGGCGCTGAGCGCCGGCTGCCGCAGGATCAACTCCTCGATCTGGGAGGGGAACACGTTCACCCCGCGCACAATCATCATGTCATCGCTGCGGCCCGTGATTTTGGCCATGCGCCGCATGGTGCGGGCGGTCCCGGGCAACAAGCGGGTCAGGTCGCGGGTGCGGTAGCGGATGATGGGCAAGGCCTCCTTGGTCAGGCTGGTCAAAACCAATTCCCCCAGCTCGCCATCGGGCAGCACCTCGCCGGTGTCTGGGTCGATCACCTCGGGGTAAAAATGGTCTTCCCACAGGGTGGGGCCATCTTTGGTCTCCACACACTCGTTGGCCACGCCAGGCCCCATCACCTCGCTCAGGCCATAAATGTCCACCGCGTCCAGGCCCATGCGCCTTTCAATGGCCAGCCGCATGTCATGGGTCCAGGGCTCGGCCCCAAACACGCCGGTGCGCAGGCTGCAAGCGGCCGGGTCCAGGCCCTGGCGCTCAAACTCGTCGGCAATGGCCAGCATGTAGCTGGGCGTGACCATGATGATGTCGGGCTGGAAGTCGCGGATCAGCTGCACCTGGCGCTCGGTCTGCCCGCCGCCAAAAGGTACCACTGTCAACCCCAGGCGCTCAGCGCCGTAGTGCGCCCCCAAGCCCCCTGTGAACAGGCCGTAACCGTAACTCACATGAACCATATCACCCGGCCGTGCGCCCGCTGCTCGCAAAGAACGCGCCACCAAGTGGGCCCAGGTGTCGATGTCGTTTTGGGTGTAACCCACCACCGTGGGTTTGCCGGTGGTGCCGCTGGAGGCGTGTATGCGCACCACCCGCTCACGGGGCACGGCGAACAAGCCAAAAGGGTAGTTGTCGCGCAGGTCCGCTTTGGTGGTAAACGGCAGGCGCGCCAGGTCTGACAACGAGCGTACATCGCCGGGTTGCACACCGGCGGCGTCAAACTTGGCGCGGTAGGCCGGCGAATGGCCATAGGCGTGGCGCAAGGTGGCCTGCAAGCGCTTCAGTTGCAAGGCGCGCAACTCATCAACGCTGGCCGTTTCGATAGGGTCCAAGGGGAAATGTCGGGTCATGCCTGTCACCTCCGGTTACACCGCCGCCTCGGGCACCACGGTACCCGGTATTTGGGCGCTTTTGCCCCGGAACAAAGCCACCACCTCGCCCCGTTGGTTGCTAACCCGCATGTCGTACACCCCGTGCCGCCCGCTGAGGGTTTGCTCCACCCCCACGCAGGTCAACACATCACCAGCGTGGGCGGGCTTGAGAAACTCGATCGAACACCCCGCCGCCACCGCGTTTTTGTTGTAGCTGTTGCAAGCGAAAGCGAAGGTCGAATCGGCCAGGGTAAAAATGAACCCCCCGTGGCAAATGCCGTGACCGTTCAGGTGCAAAGCCTTCACGGCCATGCGCATCTCGGCCCGGCCCGGGCTGCACAACAACAGCTCGATCCCCATGGTGTCTTTGGTGGCGGTGTCCACCGCATACATCGTGGTACCCACCCGCTGCGCCAAAGCGGCGGCGACGTCTTGTTGTTCTGTCATTTAATGTCCCTTGAACACCGGGGCACGCTTCTCCAGAAAAGCGGTCACCCCTTCCATGTAATCGTGTGTGCGGCCCAAAGCCGACTGCGTGTCGCGCTCCACATCGAGGTGGGCGTCCAGGCTGCGGGTGGCCGCGTCGCGCAACAAGCGGC
>JBEBBB010000266.1:0-9604 GCA_041158605.1 Pseudomonadota bacterium | reverse complement strand
CCCGCCTTCCCCAAGCGTGTGAACGTGGGTTTTATGCAGGTCCTGGACCGCGACCACATCCGCTTGCGGGTGTTTGAGCGGGGCGCGGGTGAAACCCTGGCTTGTGGCACCGGTGCGTGTGCCGCGGTGGTCGCTGGCGTCCGTTGGGGCCTGCTGAACCCACGGGTGCACGTGCAGACCCGTGGGGGTGTGCTCACCATTGGGTGGGATGGTTGGGGCCAGGGCTTGTCCGCCCCCGTGCGCATGACCGGCCCCGCCACCACCGTTTTTGAGGGCAGCATCGAGGTGCCCGCTTTGTCCGATTGATTCCCGTTTTTTCTAGCAGGTCCATGAACCCCATTCCCCCCATCACCGAAGACGATATTGTTCAGTTCCTGGTCAACAGCCCGGGTTTTTTTGAGCGGCACGCCGAGCTGTTGGCCAGCATACAGCTGACCAGCCCGCACGGGCAGCGCGCGGTCAGTTTGCAAGAGCGGCAGGCGGAGATGTTGCGCGACAAGATCCGCCACTTGGAGCACAAGGCGGTGGACATGATCCGCCATGGCCAAGAAAACGTGACCATCGCCGACCGCCTGCAAACCTGGACCTGCCGGTTGTTGGCCGCGCGCGAGGCCCAAGGCTTGCCCGCTTTGTTGGTCCAAGGGCTGGAGTCCGACTTTGGTGTGCCACAGGCCGCCATCCGGGTGTGGGGTGTGGACGAGGCCCACGCCAGCGAGCCTTACGCCGCAGGGGTCAGCGAAGAGGCCCGTTTGTTTGCCACATCACTGGGCGTGCCTTATTGTGGCCCCAACCCTGGCTTGGAAGCCGCCACTTGGTTGGCCGATCCAGCGGCGGCGGCCTCCATGGCCCTGGTGCCGCTGCGCGAAGCCACTGCCGCCCCCGCTTTTGGGCTGTTGGTGCTTGCCTCCCCCGATGCGCAACGTTTCCAGTCGTCCATGGGCACCGATTTCCTGGAGCGCATTGGGGAGCTGGCCAGCGCCGCGTTGCTGCGTTTGCAGGCCCCCGAACCGGTTCCAGCCGGGTGAGCACCCGCCGGGTGACCGTTGTGGCCTCTGCCCCACCAGATGCCGTGTGGTCACCTGGGGACGAGGTGTGGGTGGCGGGCTACCTGCGTTTTATCCGTGTGGAAAAGCGCCTGGCCGCGCGCAGCGTGGAGGTGTACAGCGCGGCCTTGGTGCGCCTGTGTGGTTTGTGTGCCCGCGATGGACTCACCTTGGTGCAGGTTCAACCGGCCCATGTGCGCCGTTGGGTGGCCCAGCTCTATGCAAGTGGGCACAATGGGCGTGGCATAGCCTTGGTGTTGTCGGGGTGGCGGGGTTTGTACACCTGGTTGGGGCGCCAGGGGTGGGTGGTTCACAACCCGGTGCAGGGCATCAAGGCCCCCCGTGTGGGCAAGCCCCTGCCCAAGGCCTTGGGGGTAGAGGAAGCTATCCGTTTGGTCGAGGCTGCACCCGAGCAGGGTACCCCGGCTTTGCTGGCGCGCGACCGTTGTGTGGTGGAGCTGCTATACGGGTGTGGTTTGCGTTTGGGCGAGTTGGTGGGCCTGGACGTGGTGGCCAGCGACCGGTCCGCTGGTTGGGTGGATGTTGAATCGGGCGATGTGCACGTGCGGGGCAAGGGCAGCAAATGGCGGTCGGTGCCGGTGGGGGCCCCGGCCCTGGCTGCTTTGGCCGACTGGGTCGGGCACCGCCAGGCCTGGGCTGGGGCCAGCCCCGCTTTGTTCATCGGTGCGCGGGGCGAGCGCCTGTCACCCCAACAACTGCGGGCGCGTTTGCGGCAACGCTCGCTGCAGGCTGGCCTGGCCGCCCCGGTGCACCCCCACATGTTGCGCCACAGTTTTGCCAGCCATGTGCTGCAATCCAGCAGCGACCTGCGGGCGGTGCAAGACCTGCTGGGCCATGCCAACATCGGCACCACCCAGGTGTACACCCGCTTGGACTTCCAGCACCTGGCCAAGGCCTACGAAGCGGCGCACCCCCGTGCAAAAAAACGCTGAAGGGGCTAACATACCCCCCCTCTCTATCCACCGACCCCTCGAGTGGGCCCCGCCCCTTTTTTTTTGGAGACTGTGATGCACAAATGGCTGTTGTCTGTTGTTCTGGCCATGGGCGCCTGTTTGGCCGCGCCCCTGGCTTTGGCCCAAAACGCCATCAAAGTGGTCTACCACATGAGCGAGGGCATACCCCAGGCCTCCCGGGCGGTCAACAACATCCGCAACCACCTGGCTGCCGACCCTACTGCCAAGATCGTGGTGGTCACCCATGGGCTCGGTATCGATTTCCTGCTGGATGGTGCGACCAACCAGATGGAACAACCTTTTTCGGGTGCCATAGGCGAGTTGGCCGCCCGTGGGGTGGAGTTCCGTGTGTGCAACAACACCTTGGTGTCGCGCAAAATCGATCCTGCCAAAGTGGCCATGGAGGCCAAGATCGTGCCCTCTGGCGTGGCCGAAGTGGCCCGTTTGCAGGCGCGTGAGGGGTTTGTTTACCTGCGCCCCTGAGCCTCCCTACCCGTGGGCGGGGTGGGGGCCCCTCCCGGAGGCGGGCATGGTCTACACTGTGCCCTCCCTGCAGATACCCCGACCGAGTGCCCTCCATGTCCTTGATTCCCGCCACCATCTTGACCGGCTTTTTGGGTGCCGGCAAAACCACACTGCTCAAACGCCTGCTCACCGAGGCCCACGGCCAAAAAATCGCCGTGATCGAGAACGAGTTTGGTGAAGAAAACATCGACAACGATATCCTGGTGTCCGACACCGAAGAGCAGATCATCCAAATGAGCAATGGCTGCGTGTGTTGCACCATCCGGGAAGACTTGCGCACCACACTGCAGCTGCTGGCTGCCAAAAAACGCAAGGGTTTGTTGGATTTTGAGCGGGTGGTGATTGAAACCACGGGTTTGGCCGATCCAGGCCCGGTGGCCCAGACGTTTTTTATGGACGACGAGGTGGCCGAGTCCTACCTGCTGGACGCCATTGTGACCCTGGTCGATGCCAAACACGCCGCCCAGCAGCTGAACGATCGACAAGAAGCCCGCCGGCAAGTGGGGTTTGCGGACCAGATTTTTATCAGCAAATCGGAGTTGGTGGCCCCGCAAGAGCTGGATGCCTTGGTGCACCGCCTCAAACACATGAATCCCCGGGCCCCTGTGCAAACCGCTCATTTTGGTGATGTGCCTCTGAATAAGGTGTTGGACCTTCGCGGGTTCAACCTGAACGCCAAACTCGACATCGACCCCGATTTCCTCAAACCCGAAGGCCACGGTCATGCGCACGGTGACCATGGGCACAGCCACGAACACGGTGAGCATTGCACCCATGAGCATGAGCATGAGCATGGGGACCATTGTGACCACCCCTCGCACCAGCACGGCGGTGGGCATGGCCACCACCACCACCACGATGACGACGTCAAGAGTTTTGTCTACCGGGCCGACAAGGCCTTTGACCCGGCCAAACTGGAAGACTTTTTGGGGGCTATCGTGCAAGTGTATGGCCCCAAGCTGCTGCGTTATAAAGGTGTTTTGCACATGCAAGGCACCGACCGCAAGGTGATTTTCCAGGGGGTGCACCAGCTCATGGGCAGCGACCTGGGTCCCGAATGGACCGACCAGGAAACGCGCCAGAGCAAGATGGTTTTTATCGGCCTGGACCTGCCCAAAGACATTCTGGTGCAAGGCCTGGACCAGTGCTTGGTCTGACACCGTTACAATCGGCGCCGAACTGCCACCACCGGTGTCTGTCAGGGTATAAGATCCACCACAGACCGGGCGCTGTTGCTGCCGCAGGACAAACCGTGTTTTGGCTTTTGCGCCAAAGCGGCTTCCGCTGTTTCCGCCCCCCTGGGCCCTGATAGGAGATTGGTTGTGAAAGCCCCCGCCACGCCCCGCGCCAGCGCCAAGACCGCTGCCGCACCCGCCCGTCCGGCCAAAAAAGTGGCTCCGGCCAAGGCCGAACCGGCTGCCAAGCCGCTCAAGGCGGGCAGCGAGGTGGTGGTGCCTGCGGTCAACAAAAAGGCGGTGCAGGCCGCCATGAAAGCCCAGACCAACCAGGCTGTGGCACCGACCCACCGACCGGAAGCGGCCAAGGCCACTTTCACCCCATCGACCGAACGTGTTATGACGTCCACCACCGTACACCACCCCGTCCGCAAGGACCCCAAGTTGGCCAACAACTGGAAAACAAAAGCCCTTGAGTTGTTGAACGACGACGACGTGTTGTCCATGCCCGACAGCGAGTACATGAACGATGTGCAACTCGCGTTTTTCCGGCGCAAGCTGCAGGGTCTGAAAGATGGCATCCTGGCCAACGCCGGCGAAACCACCGAACACCTGCGCGAAGACACCGTGGTGGTGCCCGATCCCGCCGACCGTGCCACCATTGAAGAAGAACACGCTCTTGAGCTTCGCACCCGCGACCGCGAGCGCAAATTGCTGAAAAAAATCGAACAAGCCATCGCCCGCATCGATGGCGGTGACTACGGTTACTGCGATGAGACCGGTGAGCCCATCGGCGTGGGCCGTTTGTTGGCGCGCCCCACGGCCAGCTTGTCCATCGAAGCCCAGCAACGCCGCGAGCTCAAACAAAAGCTGTTTGGGGACTGATGAGCAAGGACGAACGCAGCACGGGTTTCCTGTCCAAGGTGGCCAGGTTTGTGCTGCACCCCACGGTCAGCTGGTCTGACCTGGACAGCAAACTCCCTGGCGCAGGCTCCGACCAAGACCGGGCGGTACTGAAAGCGGCGATTGAGCGCAAACGCCGCAACGACTTTGTGCGCAAGCGCGAGTTCGATATGTTGCGCACCGCCCTCAAGGAGCGCCAGGCCCAGCAGGCGGGTGCAGAAGCACCCGGGCGCCCGTCTTCCTTCCAGGCCAGCGAAGGTGGGCAAGGTGGTGCCAAAGAAAAAACCATCGAAAAAATCGCGCAAATCGAAGCGCAGATGTCGCAGCACTGGTGGCAGAACAAACGGACCGACGGGTCGGGTGATGCGGCGCCTGCCAGTTTGCGCATCGGTGCCGACACCGGCAGCGTGGCGGCTCAGTGGCAAAAAACAGTTCCTGGGCACCTGCAAACCCGCCCGGGTTCCACCGATTGGGGGGATGACACCCAAGGGCCGGACCCCGAAGATTCCGAATGGGGCAAAACCCTGCCGCCACCTGTGGCGCCAGAGGCGATGCCCATAGACATGTTGTCCACCATCAACACCCACCCTGGTGGTGTGCCCAAGCCGGAGGGCGAGGCCGCAGACGGTGCCGCAGGTTTGGCGGTGGTGGAAGAGGCTGCGGTCCGGTTTGCCAACGGCGAAACCCAAGCCGCCGAGGAGTTGTTGCTCACAGCCACCCACCTGGAGGGCCCCAAGGGCGTGGGCCGGGCTGTTTGGCAGGCTTGGCTGGATTGTTTGCATGCCAGGGGCGATGTGGCGGGTTTTGAAGACCGCGCGGCCGAATACGCCGAGGTGTTTGGTGGCCGTGAGCCCGCTTGGCCTGGCACGGTGGTATCGCCTGAGTCCTCAGACCCGGTCACGCCCGCGCAGGCCGAGGCGCCTTGGGTGTGCCCGGTGCTACTGGACCGTGTGGCGGTTGACGGTTTGGGCCAGTACCTGGCCCGCGCCCCCCAGGTCAAAACACTGGACTGGGGGGCCCTGGTGTCGGCGGATCTGCCCGCTGCACAAGCCCTGCTGGATGTGGTGGAAGACTGGTCTGGCCGTTCGGTGGTGTTCCGTTTTGTCGGGGCCGGGGTGTTGCGCCGCCGCCTCAAAGGGAGCACGCCGTCTGGCCGGCGTGAAAACGATCCGGTGTGGTGGCGTTTGCGTTTGGCGGTGCTGCGGTTGATGGACCGTGCCGAAGAGTTTGACCTGGCCGCGCTCGATTTTTGCGTCACCTATGGCGTGGTACCCCCCACCTGGTCTGCTGCGCAGGCCCGTTACGAGGGGGTGGAAACCATGCCTGCGACCCCGGGGCTGGACATGGCGGTTGATAGCCCTGCCTCGGTGTTGGCCGAGCCCATCAAACCCTTGGTGACCCAATTGGGGGGGATGGACGTGCTGGAGTGGCCTGCTTTGGCGCCCGACAGCCAGCTCATGGATGTGCCCGACCTGCTAGACCCCACGGGCAAGGCCGAAGAGTTGTTTGCCGCACCTGCATTGACGGGGGTTTTGGCTGGTGATGTGTCTGGCCCGCTCTCCAAGCTCGACAAACAGCTGGTGCACCACGTGCCGGGTGGCCCTTTTGTGATCGATTGCCAGCAGCTGCTGCGCATCGATTTTGCCGCCGCCGGCCACCTCATGCAGTGGCTGATGGGGGTGGGCGCCCGCGGCATCACCGTGGAGTTGCGGGGTGTGGGCCGTTTGGTGGCCGCGTTCCTGCACGTGGTGGGCGTTGACGAGACGGTTCCCGTCCAGCTCAGGAAGTATTGACCATGGAAACTTTTCACGGCACCACCATCGTGTGCGTGCGCCGGCCCACGCCCACAGGGGTGCAAGTGGCCATAGGTGGCGACGGCCAGGTGACCTTGGGCCACATCGTGGTCAAGGGCACGGCCCGCAAGGTGCGCAAGCTTTACCGCGACCAGGTGTTGGCCGGTTTTGCGGGCGCCACCGCCGATGCCTTCACCTTGTTTGAGCGCTTTGAGGCCAAGCTCGAAAAACACCAGGGCCACCTGGCCCGCGCGGCCATCGAGCTGACCAAAGACTGGCGCACCGACCGCGTGTTGCGCCGCCTGGAGGCCATGCTGGCCGTGGCCGACCGCAGCGCCAGCCTCATCATCACCGGCAACGGTGATGTGCTGGAGCCCGAGCACGGCATCGTGGCCATTGGGTCGGGTGGGGCCTATGCCCAGTCGGCGGCCAAGGCCCTGCTGGACCACACCGAGCTCAGCGCCGAACAGATCGTGCGCGAGTCCTTGAAAGTGGCCGGTGAGTTGTGCATTTACACCAACATGAACCACACCATCGAGGTGCTTTGAGCGCCCGCGCCCCATGTCTGCGATGACCCCCCAGGAGATCGTGTCCGAACTGGACGCCCACATCATTGGCCAGCAGGCCGCCAAACGCGCGGTGGCCATCGCCTTGCGCAACCGCTGGCGGCGCCAGCAGGTGGACCCCAAACTCCGCCCCGAGATCACCCCCAAAAACATCCTGATGATCGGCCCCACCGGGGTGGGTAAAACCGAGATCGCCCGCCGTTTGGCCAAGCTGGCCAATGCGCCCTTTATCAAGGTCGAGGCCACCAAGTTCACCGAGGTGGGGTATGTGGGCAAGGACGTGGACAGCATTGTTCGCGACCTGGTGGACATGGCCGTGAAACAGACCCGCGAGGCCGAGGTGGCCAAGCTGCGCACCCGCGCCGAGGATGCCGCCGAAGAGCGCATCCTGGACGCCCTGCTGCCGCCCCCGCGACTGGGTGACCACGAACCCGCCACCGACAGCACGGCCCGCCAGGTGTTCCGCAAAAAACTGCGCGAAGGCCAATTGGATGGCAAAGAGATCGAGATCGACCTGAGCGCTCCCCAGCCGCAAATGGAGGTGATGACCCCCGCCGGTATGGAGGAGATGGCCGAACAACTGCGCGGCATGTTCAGCCAGTTCAACGCGGGCAAAAAGAAAGCCCGCAAACTGACCATCGCCGAAGCCCGCAAGTTGCTGATCGACGAAGAGGCGGGCAAACTCCTCAACGAAGAGGACATCAAGCTGCAGGCGGTCCACAACGCAGAACAAAACGGCATTGTGTTCATCGACGAGATCGACAAAGTGACCAGCCGAAGCGAAGGGCAAACCACCGGTGAGGTGTCGCGCCAAGGGGTGCAACGCGACCTGTTGCCGCTGGTGGAGGGCACCACCGTGTCCACCAAACACGGCCCCATCAAAACCGACCACATCCTGTTCATTGCCAGCGGGGCGTTTCACCTGAGCAAACCCAGCGACCTGATACCCGAGTTGCAAGGGCGCTTCCCCATCCGGGTAGAACTGCAGTCTTTGTCGGTGGCCGATTTTGAAGCCATCCTCACCCAGACCCACGCCAGTTTGGTGCGGCAGTACCAGGCCCTGTTGGCCACCGAGGGTGTCACGGTCACCTTCACGCCCGAGGGCATCACCCGTTTAGCCCACATCGCTTTCGACGTGAACGAACGCACCGAAAACATCGGTGCCCGGCGCCTGTCCACCGTGATGGAGCACCTCTTGGACGAGGTGAGCTTTGGTGCCGCCCACATGGGGGGGCAGACCGTGTTGGTCGATGCCGCCTATGTGGACCAGCGCCTGGCTGCGTTGAGCCAGAACGAAGACCTGTCTCGCTACATCCTCTAAAGGGTGCTTGCCCTGCGCCTTGCCCATTGGCTATGATGGCATCCAAGGGCGCCAACAGCCCAGGGAGGAGAACCATGAAAACACCTGCATGGGTGTGCGCGGGCGTGTTGTTTGGGGCGTGGGTGGGTGTGGTGGGCGCAGACACGCTCTACCACTGCAAAGCCTACACCGGGGGCTTGTTTTGGTCTCGCAACCATTGCCAACAGCACGGTGCATTGGTCCACCGCGTGGCCCAGGTACCCGATGGACTGCCTTTTGCCACGCAAGTGCGTTTGGCGGAACAGGCACCAGGGGCGCAACCCACCCCAGGTGCGGCCGAGACCCGCAAGGCGTCCAAAGCGGGTGGTTCGGCCAACCAAAAGGCCCTCAAACACCAAGCCCGCTGCGACAAATTGCGCGACCAGATCGCGCACCAGGACAGCATGGCCCGTTTGGCCCGCACGGGGCGGGAGCAAGACCGCACCGCCGAGCGCAAACGGCGCCACCAAGCAGCTTACGACAAAGCCGCTTGTTGACCTTTGAGGGCGTTTGTTGAACGCTCAAGGGGCTGTGGTGTCAAAGCCGTAAAGCTGGACCGCATTGGCATGGGGCAGGTGTTGTCGTGCAGCACCCAGCCACCGGCTGCAGGTGTCTAGCCAGGTCCGGTCATCGACCACCCGAAAGGGCTCGATCGCCGACGCTGGTGTGTGGGCCTGGCGTTGTGTGCCCTGCGTGTGGGGCCAGTTGCTGCCCCACAGCAAGGCTCCAGGCGCGGCGGTGGCCAGCGACTGGACAAACGGTTGCAGGTCGTGGTGTGGTGCCGCTGTTTGGGACGACAGGTAGGGCCCAGACAGTTTCACGAACAGCGATCCGTCTTGGGCCAGTTGCAGCAGCTGTTGCCAAGCGGGCGCTTGGGTGCCGGCTGCCACCGCCGGTAGGCCCAAATGGTCCAATACACAGGCACGACCCGACCGTGCAATCCCGTCTGACAAGGCTACCAGGGTGTCCAGGGTCACGTGCAGTTGCAGGTGCCAGTGGCGCGGCAACCTGGCGTCTAGTGTCCGCCACTGGGCCAGTGCGCTGGTGTGGTCTGGGTGTTTGCCCACCACCAGGTTGAGCCGCGCGGCCACCACTCCGGCGGCGTCCAGCGCGGCCAAGGCCGTGTCTGGCGTATCGGGTCCGACCACAGCCACCCCACGGGCTCGCGCCCCAAGCTGGCCCAAGGCGTCCACCAAGCAAGTGTTGTCGGTGCCGTAGACGCTGGGTTGGACCAGCACCACCCGCTCCAGGCCGGTGGTGTGCAGGTGGTTTTGCAGCGCCGCCAC
>JBEBBB010000265.1:0-6543 GCA_041158605.1 Pseudomonadota bacterium | reverse complement strand
GTGGTCCTGCAAAGGGCTGCTGTGGTTCGCACCGTGCGCAAAATCCTCCAGGGGCACCTGGAGCTTCCCTCTCACCTGTTCCCCCACTAAAGGAGACCCCCGTGTTCCAAACATCCCAATGGGCGCGCCGCGCCTTCATCGCAGCCGGTTTGTTGGCCGCTGTGGCTGCCCACGCTTACCCCACCCGAACGGTCACCATTGTGGTGCCCACCGCCGCCGGCGGGGGCAACGACGCCATGGCCCGCATCATCGCGCAGAAAATGGCCCCCCTGCTGGGCCAGAGCGTGATCGTTGAAAACAAGCCGGGTGGCAACGGCGCCATCGCCAGCGAGTACGTGGCGAGGGCCCAGCCCGATGGGCACACTGTGTTGTTTGGTTACGTGGCCACACACGGCATGAGCCCTGCGCTGCAGAAGCTGCGTTACGACCCCGTGACCGATTTTGAGCACCTGGGTTTGGTGGGCTACTCGCCCACCCTGATGGTGGTCAACCCATCCCTCAAGGCGCGCGATGGCAAAGAGGTGTTGGCCCAGATCAAGGCCCAACCGGGCAAGGTCAGCTACGCCTCGGCGGGCAATGGCACCGCACCCCACTTTGCAGCCGAGTTGTTCAAAATGAACAGTGGCAGCGACATGCTCCACGTGCCTTACAAAGGTTCTGCCCCGGCCGTGGCCGACACCATTGCCGGGCACACCCAAGTCATGTTCCCCAGCTTGTTCACCGGCATACCCCAGGTCAAGGCGGGCAAGTTGCTGGCCGTGGCCATCGCCGGTGACAAACGCTCGGCGGCCTTGCCCGACGTGCCCACCCTCAAAGAACTGGGTGTGAATGGCGTCAACGTGATGCAGTGGTACGCCCTGTTTGCACCGGCCAAAACACCCAAGCCGGTGGTGGTGGCCTTTAACCAGGCTTTGAACAAGGTCTTGAACCAGCCCGATGTGATCAAACAGATCGAGGGCCACGGCGCGGATGTGGAAACCAGCACACCCGAACAGTTGCGAACCATGGTGGCCGACGAGGTGACCAAGTGGCGCAAGGTGGTGGCACAGGCCCAACTCAAAGCCGACTGACCCAGTAGGCTCACCCCACGCTGACGACCGGTACCCCCGGTCGTTTTTATTGTTTCAAGAACAAGCGGTACACCGGGTTCTGGGTTTCTTCCACATAGGGGTAGCCCAAGGTGTCCAGAAAGGCCTGGAAATCGGTGGCGTCGGTGTCGGGCACTTGCAGGCCCACCAAAATCCGGCCGTAATCGGCCCCCTGGTTGCGGTAATGGAAGAGGCTGATGTTCCAGTTGGGCCGCATCAGGCTTAAAAATTTGAGCAGGGCCCCGGGCCGTTCCGGAAACACAAAACGCAACAAGCGCTCGTCTTGGGCCAGTGGCGAGTGGCCGCCCACCATGTGGCGGATGTGCTCTTGGGCCAGGTCGTCGTGGGTCAAATCCAAGGTGGCAAAACCCTGTTGCCCGAAGTGGGCTGCAATGGTCCCGCTCTCCCCCTTGCCATGGGTGCTCAGGCCCATGAACACATGGGCTTGTTGTGCGCCACTGATGCGGTAGCTGAACTCGGTCACGTTGCGCGGGCCACCGGCCAGATTGCCTATCGATTCCAGGAAGCGTTTGAAACTGCCACGCTCTTCGGGAATGGTCACCGCAAACAAGGCCTCCCGCTCTTCGCCCACTTGGGCGCGTTCGGCCACAAACCGCAGCCGGTCGAAGTTCATGTTGGCGCCACACAAAATGGCGGCGTAGGTTTCGCCCCTCGTGTTGTGCGTGGCCACATACTGCTTCATGGCCGCCACCGCCAGCGCCCCCGAGGGTTCCACAATGCTGCGCGTGTCTACAAAAATGTCTTTGATGGCCGCACACACCGCATCCGTGTCCACCACCACAAAACCGTCAACCAGGCCTTTGGTGATGCGAAAGGTTTCTTCGCCCACCAGTTTCACCGCCGTGCCGTCGGCGAACAGGCCCACGTCGGGCAGCGTGACCCGCTCGCCCTGTTGTACCGACTGCAACATGGCATCTGAATCGGTGGTTTGCACCCCAATCACCTTGATGTCAGGGCGCAGGGCTTTGATGTAGTTGGCCACACCCGAGATCAAGCCCCCGCCGCCTATGGCCACAAACACCGCATCCAGCCGGTCGGAGCCCAGGCTTTGCAGCTGGCGCAACATTTCCATGGCCACCGTACCCTGGCCCGCGATCACATAGGGGTCATCAAAGGGGTGGACAAAGGTCAGGCCTTGTTCTGCTTGCAAGGCCATGGCGTGTTGGTAAGCGTCGGAGTAGCTGTCGCCATGGAGCACCACCTCCCCGCCCAACGCTTTCACCGCGTCCACTTTCACTTGGGGGGTGGTGGTGGGCATCACGATCACCGAGCGGGTGCCCAGTTTGTGGGCGCCCAAAGCCACCCCTTGGGCGTGGTTACCCGCCGACGCACAAATCACACCCCGTGCCAGTTGTTCCGCGCTCAGGTGGGCCAGTTTGTTGTATGCGCCCCGCAATTTAAAACTGAACACCGGCTGCTGGTCTTCCCGTTTTAACAAGACCCGGTTGTGCAGCCGCCGGCTCAGGTTTTTGGCCAGTTCCAGCGGGGATTCCACCGCCACGTCGTACACCCGGGCGGTGAGCGTCATCTTCAGGTAGTCGGCGGGGCTGAGTGGCTGGGAGGCTTCGGTGGACATGCGGGGGGCTTGGTGGTGTGTCGGAACGTCGGGGTGGGGCAGCCCCGCATCATAAAACGCTCGGGACAAAAAAAAGCCCGGACGCGAGGTCCGGGCGTGAACCACCCATAGAGGGCAGAGGAGACAACCAATCCGGGGGCCGGAGCCACCGGTGCAAGCAGTAACTCAGTTACAAGCCTACAATGCCTCCAGTATAACGCGGTCTTTGTTGCGTTGCAACATCTGGCGTTGAAATGTTGCTTTTTGGAGAATTGGGACGATGGAATGCACAGTGACTTGGACCGGGGCCAGCGGCACCCGCTCCCACATGGGGTTTGTGGCCGAAACCGGCAGCGGCCACGTGTTGGCCATGGATGGGGCCCCCGATGCCGCCAAGCCGGAGAACGGCGGCGCCAACCTGGCACCCCGCCCCATGGAAACCGTGCTGGCCGGCACGGGCGGCTGCACCGCCTATGACGTGGTGCTGATTTTGAAGCGTGGCCGCCACAACGTCACCGGGTGCAGTGTCAAGCTGACCAGCGAGCGCGCCGACACCGACCCCAAGGTGTTCACCAAAATCCACATGCAGTTCACGGTCACGGGCAAAGGCATACCCCCCGCGGCCGTCGAGCGGGCCATCGCCATGAGCCACGACAAGTACTGCTCCGCCAGCATCATGTTGGGCAAAACAGCCGAGATCACCACCGGGTTCGACCTGATAGAGGCCGCCTGATACCGGCCTAAACTGGTGGCAGGTCCACCTACCTCGGATGGGCCGTTGGCCTGTTGTGAAGGCGGCGTTTATGCACACCTGCGTGTTGTTGGTGGCCACCCGCAAGGGGGCTTGGTTGTTTCACAGCGACCCGGACCGCTTGCAGTGGCGGGTGGATGGCCCCCATTTTTTGGGGCACACCATAAACCACCTGGTGGCCGACCCCCGCGATGGCCAGACGCTGTTGGCTGCCGCCAAAACCGGGCACCTGGGGCCCACGCTGTTCCGCTCCGAAGACCGGGGGCACACCTGGGCGGAGGCCACGCAGCCTCCCGCCTTTGGTCCCGCAGCCCATGGCCTGCCCGCCCGCTCGGTGGACCACACCTTTTGGCTCACACCAGGCCATGCCAGCCAGCCCGGTGTTTGGTTCGCGGGCACCTCGCCGCAGGGTCTGTTTCGGTCGGCCGATGGTGGACGGACCTGGGCGCCCTGGTCCGACATCAACGACAGCCCGGTGTACCGGGCATGGATGGGCACCGTCCAAGACGGTACCCCCGATGGCCCCAAACTGCACTCCATCACCATCGACCCGCGCAACCCCGACCACATGCTGTTCGCCATGTCGGGTGGGGGCGTACACCGGTCCGCAGACGGTGGGCGCACCTTTGTGCCGGTGGTGGATGGCTTGGAGGTGGTGTCGGGTTTTGACCCTACCACCGTCACCTTCCACGATCCCCATTGTGTGCGCTTGTGTCCCAGCCAGCCTGACCGCCTGTACCAACAAAACCACTGTGGCGTTTACCGGCAAGACCAACCCGGCGGGCGTTGGGACCGCATCGGTCGCCATATGCCAGTGGGAGTGGGCGACATTGGTTTTCCTGTGGTGGTGCACCCCCACAACGCCGATGTGGCATGGGTTTTCCCCATGGATGGCACCGATGTGTGGCCCCGCACCGCGCCCGCCGGCAGACCCGCCGCCTACACCACCCGCGATGGGGGCACCAGCTGGGAACGCCAAGCCACCGGTTTTCCCACCGAGCAGGCGTGGTGGACCGTGCGCCGCCAGGCCATGGCGGTGGACCAAGAACCCGTTGTGGGGGTGTATGTGGGCACCAGCAGCGGGGCCTTGTGGGCGAGCCGCGACGAGGGTGGCCATTGGACCTGCCTCGCCCGCGACCTGCCCGATATCTACGCCATTGAAACGGCCCGCTTCCCTGTGGGGGTGTGATGAGGGTGTTGGTGCCCAGCGCCTTGCAGTCTTACACCGGCACCGACTGGGTACAAGCTGAGGGTGCCACCCTTGCCGCCGTGTTGACCGATCTGGACCAGCGGTTCCCGGGCATTTGCTTCCGGGTGGTTAACGAGCAGGGGCAATTGCGCCGGCACATCCGGTTTTTTCACCAAGGGGCGGCCTTGACCGCGCTCGATGACCCGCTCAACCCCGATTACCCCCTGTACATCGTGCAGGCCCTTAGCGGGGGCTGAGCGACCCCGTCACCTTGTCAAACCCGGTGGGCCACGGTGGTCATGACCTTGGCTGCAGCTTTCATCAGTCCTTTCACCGGTGCCGGCAGTTCGGTGGCGCCCGCGTGCTGGGCCTCGCGGGCGTGGCGAACCTCGTCGTCTTTCATTTGCGCCACGATCGCTCTGGAGGGGTGGTCGTGGGCGGGCAGGCGGTCCATGTGGCTGGCCAAGTGGGCTTCCACCTGGCGCTCGGTTTCCACCACAAAACCCAGGCTGACCTGGCGGCCCAAGCGGCCCGCCACCAGCCCTATGCCAAACGCACCGGCGTACCACAGCGGGTTGAGCAGCGAGGGCCGCGAACCGAGCTCGTCCAGGCGGGACCGGGTCCAGGCCAGGTGGTCGGTTTCGTCTTGCCCTGCCGCTTCCAAGTGGCGGGCCAGTTGCTCGTTGGTGTGCCGGTCACCAGGGGCCCAGCGGGCCGACAAGGCCTGTGCGGTGTAGAGCGCCTGAGCACACACCTCGCCCACATGGTTGACCCGCATCAAAGCCCCCGATAGGGCCTTGTCGGCATCGCTCAACAGCGTGTCCCCCTCCGCTGCCACGGTGGGGCAGGGGCGGGCGGGGCGGTGGGGCGCGAACAACGTGCGCAAGGTGCTGTCCAGGGCAATCAGCCCAGCTTCAAGCGTGCTCATGGTGCATGGCCTGTATGGGGTGGAGGAATGTGTTGCTCTCGATTATCGCGGCGCCACACGCTCCAGGCCCAATACCGTGTAGCGGCCGCTGATTTTGTCGGCAGTGAAACGCACGGTATCACCGGCTTGTACGCCGCTCAGCAAAGCCGGGTCACGGACCTCAAAAACCATGGTCATGGGGGGCATGTCCAGGTTTTTGATTTCACCGTGTTTGAGGGTGATTTTGCGGCTGGGCACGTCCACTTTGCGGACCTCGGCGTCGGTGGTCGGCAAGCCCGACTGGGCCCAGGTGCTGCTGCACCAAACAAGTGTGGAGGTCACTAGCCAAAAACGTTTGAACATCACAATAGGCTCCTGTAGGGGGATCAAGAACGGGGCGTGACGGTGATCACACCTGTCATGCCGGCTTCAAAGTGACCCGGTATGAGGCAGGCAAACTCGAAAGTGCCTGGGCGGTTGAAGGTCCAGACCAACTGGCCTTTTTGGCCCGGATCCACATGGGCCATGTAGGGTTCATCGTGGACCATACCAGGGTGTTTTTGCATCATCGCAGCGTGGGCTGCCAACTCCTCCGGGGTCCCGATCACCAACTCGTGCAACACCTTGCCCGCGTTGGTGACACGCAGCTTGACCGTCTCACCTTCGCGCACCGTGAAACGGTCTGGGCTGAACCGCATGGTGTCGAGCATCCGGATGGCGATGGTGCGGCGGGCCTGCTCAGGCAGTCCTGCAATGCCCCAGGGCTTTTGTTCCCGCACCACGGCGGTGGGTGGGCCCCCGTGGGCTTGCGGGCCGTGGGCCCAGGTGGCGGTGGTGCTCAGTGCAGCCCCCAGGCCGATCAAAAACCGGCGACGTGGTGTGGGTGGGGTGGAAAGGACGGTATACATGGTGTTTCAATGGTGGGCATGGGGGTTGGAGGGTTTGCGCGCCTGGTTAGGGGTGCTCGGTGGCGCCGTGGACGGCCCATTGGAGACCGGTGTAGGTGCGTATCCCTGGGGCACCTCGCGCGCC
>JBEBBB010000264.1:0-2527 GCA_041158605.1 Pseudomonadota bacterium | reverse complement strand
AGCGGTTTTGATTCCGCCCTGTCGGCCACCAACAACGTGTGGGTTGCTTCCGGCACCTACTCTGCCAACCCCGGCAACACCATCAAGTACAACAGCCCCTCTTTTGGTGGTTTCACCGCTGGTGCCAGCTACTCTTTGCATGAAAAAGTGGCCGGTAAGTCCAGCGTCACCGACGTGAGCCTGAGTTACGCTGCTGGCCCTGTGGCCATCAACGGCGCTTACCAAGTGCAAAGCCCCCAAGGCGCTGGTCTGAACACCAAAGTCACCACCGTTAACGGTTCTTACGACCTGGGTGTGGCCAAGCTGTTGGCTGGCTACGCACGCACCGATGCCGCTGGTACCAAGTCCACCGACTACCAATTCGGCGCCGACGTGCCCCTGTCTTCTGCTCTGACTTTGTCCGCTGGCTACGCCCGCTCCAAGACCGCAGCCACTGGCGTGAAATCCTCCGGCTGGGGTATCGCTCTGGGTTACGCCTTGTCCAAGCGCACCACCGTGTACGGCGGTTTCCGCGATTCCAACACCAAAACCGCTGGTGTGACCACCAAGGATACCAACCTGTACGCTGTGGGCCTGCGCCACACCTTCTGATCGAAGCGCGGCTGTTAGGCCGCTCTTTGTTCGGTTCATTCAAAAGCCACTGGCCTCAAGCCGGTGGCTTTTGCATTTTCTGCCGCAGCGTGTGCCTAGCAGCGCGGATCCAACAAAAAAGCCAACCCTTTTGGGGTTGGCTTTGGTGTGTGTTTGGTGGCTCTTCCCTGATTCGAACAGGGGACCTGCGGATTATGATTCCGTCGCTCTAACCGGCTGAGCTAAAGAGCCTGAGCCCTCAATTATAAGGGAAAAATGGCGAGGTGATCAAGCGTGCTTGAACTGTGCGGGGCGTTTTTCCACAAAAGCGGCCATGCCTTCTTTCTGGTCGGCGGTGGCGAACAGCGCGTGGAACAGGCGGCGTTCAAACATCACGCCGTCGCTCAGGTTGCCTTCAAAAGCGCGGTTCACGGATTCTTTGGCCGCCATCACCGCCAGCTGTGAATACCCGGCAATCACCAATGCAGCCCCCAGGGCCTCGTCCATCAGCTTGTCCAAAGGCACCACGCGGCTCACCAGGCCGGCGCGTTCGGCTTCGGTGGCGTCCATCATGCGCCCGGTCAGGGCCAGGTCCATGGCCTTGGCTTTGCCCACGGCCCGGGGCAGGCGCTGTGTGCCACCGGCACCGGGGATGATGCCCAGTTTGATTTCGGGTTGGCCAAACTTGGCGTTGTCTGCGGCGATGATGAAGTCGCACATCATGGCCAGCTCACAACCACCGCCCAGTGCAAAACCGCTGACCGCGGCAATGATGGGTTTGCGCACGGATTTGAGCGTTTCCCAGTTGCGGGTGATGTAGTCGCCCTTGTACACATCAGAAAAAGAGTAGGTGGCCATGGCGCCAATGTCCGCCCCAGCGGCAAACGCTTTTTCGCTGCCCGTGATGACCACACACCCGATGTGGTCGTCGGCGTCGAAGGCTTTGAGGGCCGCGCCCAACTCGTCCATCAACTGGTCGTTCAGGGCGTTGAGTTGTTTGGGGCGGTGCAGGGTGACAATGCCGACCCGGCCTTCGGTGCGGACCAGGATGTTCTCGGGTGGGTTGCTCAAGGGTGTCTCCAGGGGTTGGGGTAAGGGTTGCGCTGAGGGGTGGAGGCTAGGGTAAACATTAACCGACCAATCGGTTGGTTAATGATAGATTCTCAGCCATGTCTGCAACACCCCATCCTACAGGAACAGCGCCGTCGGTGCTGTTCGAGACCCGCGGCGCGGTCGCGCTGGTCACCCTGAACCGGCCACAGGCCCTCAACAGTTTCACCCGCGAGATGCACCAGGCCTTGTGGGCGGTGCTGGACCGGGTCGAGGCCGATACCGGCGTGCGGGCGGTGGTTTTGACGGGTGCGGGGCGCGGGTTTTGTGCCGGTCTGGACTTGTCAGAGCTCGATTTCACCCCGGGGCCTGGCCTGGTGGAACGCGCTGACCCCGGCCCCGTCATTGACGGGTACTTCAACCCCACCACACGCCGGTTGATGGCGCTCAAGGTGCCCGTGGTGGTGGCGGTGAACGGTGTGGCGGCCGGTGCCGGTGCGTCGTTGGCCATGGCTTGTGACATTGCCGTGGCGGCCAAAAGCGCGAGTTTTGTCCAGGCCTTCAGCAAAATCGGGTTGATCCCCGATGCCGGGGGCAGTTGGTTGCTGGTGGAGCGCCTGGGCTTGGCCCGTGCCATGGCCTTGGCCATGACCGGTGACAAGCTGGGCGCCGAGCAGGCCCACGCTTGGGGTTTGGTCTGGGCCGTGGCCGACGAACCCTTGGCCGAGGCGCTGGCATTGGCCGAGCGGCTTGCCGCCATGCCCACGCAGGCCTTGGTGGCCACACGCCGCTTGTTGCGCGACGCGGCCACCCGCAGCCTGGACGCCCACCTCGATGTGGAGCGCGACACGCAGTCGGCTTTGGGCCGCACACACGATTACATGGAAGGGGTGACCGCTTTTCTGGA
>JBEBBB010000263.1:0-2551 GCA_041158605.1 Pseudomonadota bacterium | reverse complement strand
GGCGTTGCGCATGCAGGAATGTGGTGCTGGCATCCAGGGTCAGTCCGCCCAGTGTGTGTTGCACCGTCAACTCCAGCCCTCGGTGTTGGTCGTCACCGTCGATTTGGAATGTGCAGCTGCCCGCCACATCGCACGCCCCTGCATCACCCGCGCGTGGGCGGGTGATCTGGAACAGTGCTGCCCCCACTTGACCGTTTGCCGTCAGTTGCTTCACCCCCAATTCCCATTGGCGGCTTTTGAGGGGTGACAGGGCTTGCCCAGCGTTGGTGTAGCGGCTGCGACCGGGGGCCACACACGACTCCACCCCTTGCCCCAGGCTGGCGTAGGCCAGGGTGTTCGGGTTGGCTTGCCACGCCAGTGCAACCCAGGGTGTGGTGAAGTTTTGCCGGTAAGCCGTGGCCCGCGAGCCGTCGGTGCGCACACTCTGGCGGTCCAAACGGCTGTGGCGCAGTCCCGCCCAGGTGCTGACGGTGGAGGTCCAGGCCACACGGTCGTGGGCAAACCATTCGGTGCTGCGGTCGTTGCGGTTGGTGTAGGGGTCGGCAAACGTGGCGTCTGCGGGCAATGTGGGCAGGCTGTAGATGTTGCCCGTGCCCACTGCTGCGTTGTTGTCGGCTTGTGCCTGGCCGTTGTCGGTTTGGTGCTGCTTCAGCACGCCCACGGTCAGCTGGTGGGTGAGGCCTGCCCAAGTGGCATTGCCTTTGGCTTGCAGCTGCAGGGCTTGCACCCGGCGTGTTTCGGCCAGGCTGCGGTAGTCGTACAGGTCAACGTCGCCGTTGGGGCAGTAGCGGTCGGCAAAGTAGTTGCCGCTGGCTGCGTCGTAGCAGCCGTAGGGGTAGGCCAGGAAGTCATTGGTTTTCAAGGACTGGCTGCTGGCGTGGGCGCTCCAGCGCCAGTCGGCCCCCAACGCTTGTTCGTAGCGCACGCTGCCCGTCAGGCCCTTCATCACCCCGGGTTGGCTCCAGGGTTGGCTGTTGATGTTGGTGTAGGGGTTGGGTGAGGGCAGTTGGTTGCCCACCAGGCTCAGGCCTGGCACACCGGGTTGGCGGCGTTGGGACTGCTCCAGCTCCACTTCCAGCAGGCTGCCGGGTTTCAGGCGCCAGTCCATGGCCAGGGCCAGCAGGCTGCGTTGCCCGTCGGCCGACGCGATGTGGTTGCGGATGGCCTCGGTGGCCACGTTCAGGCGGTAACCCAGTGCGCGGTCGGTACCAAACCGGCCACCCAAATCCACATGGGCCAAGCCGCCGCCGTGGTTGCCCGTTTCCAGGCGCACGGTACGCACGTCTTTCTCGGTGGGGCGTTTGACGGTGTAGTTGACCAAGCCGCCGGGCGCGCTGGTGCCCGCTTGCATGCCGCTGGTGCCTTTCAGCAGTTCGATGCTTTCTTTGTTTTCCAGCCCGATGGTGGTTTCGGCGCTGATGGGCATGCCATCGCGCCGGTAATTTTGGTTTTGGTCGATCACAAAGCCGCGCAGCGTGACGTAGTCCCAGTAACCGATGGCGTTGTAGGCGTCTGAGGCCGAGGCGTCGAACTGAAGCGCGTCGCTCAGGCGGCGTGCCCCGGCGTCCACCAGCTGCTGGCCGGTGATGACCTGTGTGCTGACCGGGGTGCGCTCGGCGGGTTCGTCAGACAGGCCCGTGATGGTGGGCTGTGACGTTGCCGCCCCTGGTTTGACGGTGACCGTGCCCAGCGTGGCATCGGCTTGCGCTTGTGCCCAGGGGCTGATACCACTCAGCAGGGTGGCGAGCAAGGCGCAGGCGGGCGTGAAGGGCCGGCCGGATCGGATGGAAGAAGTGCGGTTTTTGGTGTGTGCCATTGCTTGTGTTGCATCAATGGCAGGTCGGCTTGACACCACACAAAACCACCGCGACCGGCCGATGGCTTGGCGGGGGCTGCGTGAGGGCGCAGCGGTGTGGTGAGCATGCTTCCCTGCGCGAGGATTACCTCAATCAGGTTCAAAGGGACTTTCTCAGTCGCACCTTGCGGTGCAACACCCCCAGCGGGTGCGCTTGTGGTCAAGCGCGGACGGATTGTAAAGCGCGGCCTACACCAACCCCAGCAGCCGGTGCAGTTTGGGGCTGGTGGTGGTGTACTGCAGCAAAGCGGGCGTGTCGGGGTGGATGTGGGCGTGCACGCCGTAGGCGGCCAACACGCACTCGTGAAAACCGCAGACGATGAGTTTTTTTTTGCCGGGGTAGGTGTTGATGTCGCCCACCGCAAAAATACCCGGTGTGGGGGTGCTGAAGTCGTCGGTGCGCACGGCCAGTTGCTTGCGGGCCATGTTCAGGCCCCAATCGGTGACTGGGCCCAATTTGGGGCTGAGGCCCAGAAACACGGCCATGGCGTCCACCGTCAGGGTGGTCTCAGCGCCTTCGGGTGGGGCCACACGCACCACCACGCCCCGAGCGGTGGTTTCGACGCCCGCTACCTGGCCTGTGAGTGTGGCCAAGCCGGGCTGTGCCAGACGGGTCTGCAGTGCGGCGAGCGTGGCGGGCTCTGCCGTGTGGGTGCTGCGGCGGTGCAGCAGCGTAACGTGCTGGGCTGTGTGGGT
>JBEBBB010000262.1:0-4579 GCA_041158605.1 Pseudomonadota bacterium | reverse complement strand
CGTAGCCTTTTTCGACAAACAGGTCGAGCGCGGCCTTCAAAAGCTCGCCGGGACGGGCTTCTTTTCGGCGGGTTCGTTTGGTGGAGGCGGGGGTGAACATATTTACTGACCGTATGGTTATTAATATAACCCAGGCGCTGTTTGGCTGGTTGTCTGCTGTGTAAAGCCTTGGTTCTCAGGGACGCGGCGGTGGGTAAAGGGGCCGCCCTGGGGTTGACCAGATCTTGCATAAATTGGATTTTTGTATCGATAATTGCTGATTTGATACGGGATTTGGATGTATGGAGTTCAGGCACCTGCGTTGTTTGGTGGTTTTGGCCGAAGAGTTGCACTTTGGCCGAGCGGCCCAGCGCCTGGCCATGACCCAACCCCCTTTGAGTTTGAACATCCAGCAGCTGGAAGCCTCCGTGGGTGCGCAGCTGTTTGTGCGCAACAGCAGGGGCGTGCGCCTGACCCCGGCGGGTGAGGCACTGGTACCCACGGCCAGGGCTTTGTTGGCCCAAGCGGCGGCGGCCGCGCAAATGGCCCGGGAGGCCGCACTGGGCATCAGGGGGCGTTTGCAGGTGGGGTTTGCTGGCACGTTGCTCTACCGGGGGTTGCCCCAGGTGTTGTCGCAGTTCCAGGCCTTGTACCCCCAACTCACCTTGGGTGTGCAAGAGATGAGCTCCAGTGACCAACTGACCGACCTGTTGCACGACCGGCTGGACGTGGGTTTTGTACACACCACCCGTGTACCCAGCGCGTGTTCCCAGATCCGGGTATCCAGCCAGCCGCTGGTCGCGTGTTTGCCGGCAGACCACCCACTGGCCGAACAAAAAGCCCTGTCCCCCATTGCTTTGCAGCCTTACCCCTGGGCGTTCATCACCCGGGAGGTGTCGCCCGACTACCACGACCGCATCTTGCAATGGTGTGCCCAAGCGGGTCTTGAACCTGTGTTGCGCTACGCCCTTCGACACTGGCTGAGTGTGGTGTCGGTGGTGTCTCAGGGGTTGTCGGTGGCCCTGGTGCCCACGGCTCTGGAGCGTTCGGGTATGGCCGGTGTGGTGTTCCGCCCGCTGGCCGAGCCCACCCCCCTGTACGACACACATTGCCTCTGGAAAACCGACAGAGACCAAGGCGCTTTGGGGGCCTTTTTGGGTGTGGTTCGGCAGGTGGCAGCGGGTGGCGGTACGCTAGACACATGAACAGGCAGGAAACCTTGGTGTTGGGTGGGGGGTGCTTCTGGTGCACCGAGGCCGTTTTTGTGCGCGTGCGGGGGGTGCTGGATGTGGAGTCCGGGTACGCCAATGGCTATGCCGACCGCTGGCCCCAACCCAGCTACGACGACGTGTGCACCGGCCAGACCGGGTACAACGAGGTGGTTCGGTTGGTTTACGACCCCAATGTGGTCAGCACGCGGCAGCTGCTGGAGGTGTTTTTGACCATCCACGACCCCACCACCTTGAACCGCCAGGGGAACGACGTGGGCACCCAGTACCGCAGCGGCATTTACACCACCACCCCCGAACAAGCCGAGCTGGCGCGGGCTGTGTTGTCCGAACTGGATACCAGCGGAGTGTGGGGTCGGCCAGTGGTCACGGAGGTGGAGCCTTTGCGCCATTACGTGCCCGCCGAGGCCTACCACCAAGACTATTTTGAACACCATCCGAACCAAGGCTACTGTGCGTTTGTGGTGGCCCCCAAGGTCCAAAAACTGTTGAGCACCTTCCGCGACCTGGTGTCCGATTGACGCCACGTACCCGCCACCTTGTGTTTCGCCTGGTAGCGGCCCAGGTGTGTATACACGGGTGCATGACGGGTTTCCGCATGGCCGCACCCCTGATGGCCTTGCGCGGATCGCAAAGCGCCGTGGCGGTTGGGGTGTTGATCGCCCTGTTCGCTTTGTCCCAGATTTTTTTGTCCTTGCCCGCCGGGCGGTTTGTGGACCGCCATGGCCTGCGCAAGCCCGTGGGTGTGGCGGTGTTGGTCGCGGTGGTCGGTGGAGCGTTGGCCACTGTTTGGCCGGTTTTTCCCGTGTTGTGCCTGACCGCCTTGGCCTGCGGGGCGGCGTCGGGTTTGGCCATGATTGCTTTGCAACGCACAGTGGGCTTGCTGGCGCAAGACCCCAACGAGCTCAAACAGGTGTTCAGCTGGCTTGCCTTGGGGCCTTCGTTTTCCAACTTTTTAGGCCCCTTGGCCGCAGGCTTGCTGATCGATGCGGCGGGCTTCCGGGTGGCCTACGGGGTGCTCGCGGTGTTGCCCTTGTTGGCTTGGGGAGTGGTGCGGCGGGTGCGCCTGCCCCAACACGCCCAGCCCCAACCCGTGGCCCGCCGGGAGTCGTCTTGGAACCTGCTGCGCCAGCCGGGTTTTGCCAAACTGTTGCTGATCAACTGGGTCTTGTCGTGTTGTTGGGATGTGCACACCTTCATGGTGCCGGTGGTCGGGCACGAACACGGTTTCAGCGCGACCGCCATCGGTGGCATTTTGGGGGCATTTGCCGTGGCTGCCACGGTGATCCGTTTGGTATTGCCCCAACTGACGGCCGGTATGGCCGAGTTGAAGGTGGTGGCCACCGCCATGGCCGTGACCGCAGCCTTGTTTTTGATCTACCCCTGGTTGCGCGCACCGCTTTGGATGGGGCTGGCATCGGTGGGTTTGGGTTTTGCCTTGGGGTCTGTGCAGCCCATGATCATGAGCCGTTTGCACCAAATCACCCCACACCACCGCCACGGCGAAGCGCTGGCTTTGCGTGCCATGACCATCAACGCAGCCAGCGTGGCCATGCCCTTGTTGTTTGGGTCGGTCGGGGTGGCGGTGGGTGCTGCCTGGGTGTTTTGGGCGGTCGCCGGCGTGGTGGGGGCAGGGGCCCCGCTGACCTGGCGAGAAAGCCGCGCGGCAGTGGGCGCTAAGATCGGTCTGTGAACCTTTCCGACCACCCTGTATTTGTATCCCTGACACCCGTGGTGTTGCTGATCGCTGTTGGCTACGTGGCTGCCCGTGTGCAGTGGATACGTGCCGAAGCTGCCAAAGACCTGTCCAGTCTGGTTTTTTTCCTGCTGATCCCCGCGCTGTTGTTCCGCTCCATGAGCAATGTGCGGTTTGAAACGCTGGACCTGCGCCCTTTGTTGGCTTATTTCGCCGCTGCCGTCGGGTGGCTGGTCTTGCAGATCGCCTGGCGGGGTTTTAACGCCCGCAGTGTGGTGTTGGCATTGGCCGGGGTGTTTTCCAACATGGTCATGATAGGCATCACGCTGGTGGGACTGGCTTATGGCCAGCAGGGCTTGGTGACCCTGCTGACCTTGGTGTCTGTGCACGCGCTGATCCTGCTCACCATCGGGTCGGTGGTGCTGGAATTGGCGGCCGCGCGCGACGCCCGCCAACAGGGGCATGCCGCTCCCCACATCTGGCAGACGGCTTGGTCGGCTCTGAAAAGCACCCTGATACACCCCATCCCCCTACCCATCTTGAGCGGCCTGCTGTTCGCCCAAACCGGCCTGGTGTTGCCTGGTGTGGTGGACAAGCCTTTGCAGCTGCTGGGTGCCGCTTTTGGTCCCATTTCGCTGGTGGTGCTGGGCGTAAGCCTGGCGGGCACCCCCATCGCCGCGCATTGGCGCATGGCCTTGGTGATCACGGCTTGCAAAAACCTGGTGCTGCCGGTGCTGGTGGGTTTGAGTGCCTGGGCGTGTGGCATCACCGGTCTGGCCTTCACCGTGATGGTGGTAGCTGCAGCCTTGCCCATGGGGGCGAACGTGTACCTCTTTGCCCAGCGTTACCAAGAGGAAGAGGGCTTGGTCACCGCTTCCATGGGTGTGTCCACCGCGGCGGCCATGCTCACCTTGACGCTGGTGATGTCGGTTTTGTCTTGGTTACCCACCCCATGATCGCTTGGTTGCAACAACTGCCCATACCCCTGCAGACCGTGGGTCTGCTGGTGGCCTCTAACGTGTTCATGACGTTTGCTTGGTACGGGCACCTGAAGCACCAGTCGACCACCGCTTGGTACTGGGCCGCCCTGGTCAGCTGGGGTATCGCTTTGTTCGAGTACCTGTTGCAGGTACCGGCCAACCGCATCGGCCATACCCAGTTCAGTGTGGCGCAACTCAAGATCTTGCAAGAGGTGATCACACTCAGCGTGTTCGCCCCTTTTGCGGTGTTTTACATGAACGAGCCCCTGAAGCTCGATTACCTGTGGGCTGCCTTGTGCATGGTTGGGGCTGTGTACTTCATGTTCCGGTCGGCCTGAGCCGGTTATTGGCTCAGGGCTTTGGCCGCTTCGACCTGGCTTTCAAAATAACGCTGAAAACCGAAGGCCAGGCTGGACATGAGTGCAATGGCTCCGACCATCAAGGCGAACACCAGCGCCCCAATGGTGAGCCAGTTGGTGCCACCTGCTGGTGTATCGACCGGCAGGTGGGGGTTGTGGCGCGCGTTCCACCGTGTGATGTCGGTCAACGCGTACACAATCGCGACCAAACAGGTGGCGGCAATGACCAGACCGAGCCAGGGCAATAGCCACCACGACAAGGGGTCGTCTTGACCCAGGGTCTGCATGCGGTCCACACCCCAAAGGCCCAGCGCGGTGGGAATGGGGTGCACCCAG
>JBEBBB010000261.1:0-4646 GCA_041158605.1 Pseudomonadota bacterium | reverse complement strand
CCCCCTTTGATCACCCACCTCCACGCGCCTATGCCCAGGCCAGTTTGAGCACGCGGTAACAGACCGCGCCCCAGCTTGTCGCCCCAGGGATCTCCGGCAATTCCTCCTCGTTCGCCCGTTGGCTCGCGGTTCACGGCCGTACGCCCCTTGTTGGGGTGTTGTGAGAGTGACCAGAGGAACGCGATATGAAACGCATGTTGATCAACGCCACGCAGGCCGAAGAGCGCCGCTTGGCGATTGTGGACGGGCAGAAACTGCTCGACTACGAAATCGAAATCGAAGGGCGCGAACAGCGCAAGGGCAACATCTACAAAGCGGTGGTGACCCGGGTAGAGCCTTCGCTTGAAGCCTGTTTTGTCGATTACGGCGAAGAACGCCACGGTTTCCTGCCTTTTAAAGAAATTTCGCGCCAGTACTTCCAAGGCAATGTGTCGCCTTCCCAGGCCCGCATCCAGGACGTGATCAAAGAAGGCCAGGAGCTGTTGGTCCAGGTTGAAAAAGAAGAGCGCGGCAACAAAGGCGCGGCCCTGACCACCTTTGTCAGCCTGGCCGGCCGTTACGTGGTGCTGATGCCCAACAACCCCCGTGGGGGCGGTGTCAGCCGGCGCATCGAGGGCGAAGACCGCCAAGAGCTCAAAGCCGCCTTGGACCAGTTGGAATACCCCAATGGCATGAGCATCATCGCCCGCACCGCCGGCATAGGTCGCGATGCCAGCGAGCTGCAATGGGACCTGAACTACCTGCTCAAACTCTGGACCGCCATTGACGGCGCGTCCAAAGCCGGCAGAGGCGCCTTCCTGATTTACCAGGAATCCAGCCTGGTGATCCGCGCCATCCGCGACTACTTCAACAGCGACATCGGTGAGATCCTGATCGACACCGACGACATCTACGAACAGGCCCACCAGTTCATGAGCCACGTGATGCCCGAGCACGGGCACCGCGTGAAACGCTACCGCGACGACGCCCCCCTGTTCAGCCGCTTCCAAATCGAACACCAGATCGAAACCGCCTACAGCCGCACCGTGCAGCTGCCCAGCGGTGGCGCCATCGTGATCGACCAGACCGAAGCCTTGGTGGCGGTGGACGTGAACTCGGCCCGCGCCATCAAGGGCGGCGACATCGAAGAAACCGCCACCCGCACCAACCTGGAAGCCGCTGACGAGGTGGCCCGCCAAGCCCGTTTGCGTGACCTGGGCGGCCTGATCGTGATCGACTTCATCGACATGGAAGAGTCGCGCAACCGCCGCGAGGTGGAAAACCGCCTGCGCGACGCCCTGCGCCAAGACCGCGCCCGTGTGCAGTTTGGCTCCATCAGCAAGTTTGGCCTGCTCGAAATGAGCCGCCAGCGCCTGCGCCCCACCCTGGCTGAAGGCGCTTCCATCCCCTGCCCCCGTTGCGGCGGCTCCGGCCACATCCGCGACACCGAATCGTCGGCGCTGCAGATCCTGCGCATCATCCAAGAAGAGTCGCTCAAAGACAGCACCGCCGCCGTGTTGGTGCAGGTGCCGGTCGAAGTGGCCAGCTTCTTGCTGAACGAAAAGCGCACCGAAATCACCAAAATCGAGCTCAAGCAGCGCATCAACGTGCTGCTGGTGCCCAACAAGTCCCTCGACACGCCCCACTACAAGCTCGAGCGCATCAAACACGACGACCCCCGCTTGGACAACCTCGACGCCAGCTACAAATTGGCCGACGAGGTGGACGACGTGGCCACCGTGACCCGCCGCAGCCAAGAACGGGCCAACAAACAAGAACCGGTGATCAAAGGCGTGCTGCCAGACGGCCCCGCACCGGTGGCTGCGCCCAAGCCTGAGGTGGCCAAAGCCGCTCCCGCGCCACAAGCAGCCCCTGCTGCGGCAGCGCCGGCCATGGCACCCGCCGAGAGCGGCTTCTTCTCTTGGTTGAAGCGTTTGTTCGGTGGCCCAGCCCCCGCACCCGCTGCTGCCCCCGCTGCCACACCGACTAACGACAAAGCGGCCGACACCAAACCCGAAAGCCGTGGTGGCCGCAACGGCCAGCGCCGGGGCGGCGAACGCACCGGTGAACGCCAAGGTGATGGCCGCCGCAGCGAGCGCGGTGACCGTCCCCGTGGCGACCGACCCGAGCGCGGTGAGCGCACCGAGCGTGGCGAAGGGGCCCGCAAAGAGGGCCAAGCCCCCCGTGAGAACCGCCGTGACGGACGAGAAGGCCGTGAGGGCCGCGACCAGCGCGCCGAAGCACTCAAAACCGACCTGCGCCCAGATCTGGCCACCGACGCACCAGCGCCCCGGGACCCCGCATCCGCCGATGGCACCGAGAACCGCCGCGAGCGCGGTGGTGACAGCCGCCGCCGCGAACGCGGTGACCGTACCGACCGTGGCGAACGCCGCCCCCGCCCCACTGATGACGCCGGTGTGGCCGCCAACCCAGACGCGTTGACAGAGGGCTCGACCGGCACCGACACAACCGTGGCCGACGCTGACCAGGCAGCCACCCGCCAAGGTGGCCGCGAGCGCCGCAGCCGCGACCGCTACGGCCGCGACCGCCGCCCCCGCAACGAGCACACCGACGCCTCCACAGACGCTGGGGCCGAAGCCGATGTGGCAACCCTGGCCCCTGTGGTAACCGCTGCCGAAAACCCCTCAGAGGTGGCTGGTAACCCCCCCCGCTCGTCTTACTTCAACCGCGCTGCAGTGGCTGCTCCGGTGGTGAACACCGACGTGGCGGCTCCGGCACCAGCCACACCTGTGGCGGAGGCTATCGCAGTGGCACCGGTGGCCGCACCCACTCCTGCACCCGCAGTGGTGGCAGCGGCACCGTTTGTGCTGGACGTGGGCGCCTTGGCCGGTGTGGCCGAAGCGGCGGGTTTGCAGTGGGTCCAGTCCGACAACGACCGCGTGGCCCAGGTTCAAGCCACCATCGCGGCCGAGCCCAAACCCGTGCACGTGCCCCGTGAACCCAAACCCGTGGTGCTGCTCGACGAGGGCCCCTTGGTGTTGGTTGAAACGCGCAAAGACCTGCGCGAGATGGTTTTGCCGTTTGAGCGTTGATGGCCGCCACCACCGCCGAAAACCCCACCTCCACCAGCCCGCCCCCCTTGCTATGGGGCGAAGCGCTGGTGACCGGTGACGCCCGCATGGACGACACCCACGAAGAGTTTGTTACCTTGCTGGCAGCGCTGCGGGCACAAGCACCCGAAGCCCAACTCGACCTGTACCGCGAACTGGTGCGGCACACCGAGGCCCATTTCGCCCAGGAAGACCGCTGGATGGTGGCCACCGGCTTCACCCCGCAAAATTGCCATAGCATGCAGCACAACAGCGTGCTGGAGACCATGCGCGAGGTGGAAAAACACCACCTCCAAGGCGACACCGAAATCATCGGTCGCATGGCCGATGCGCTGGCCGACTGGTTCCCCCAACACGCCCGCAGCATGGATGCCGGGCTGGCACAACACCTCCAGTCGGTGGGTTACGACAGCCAATCCGAAACCTTGGCCGACCCCACCCGCATCGCCGGGCAGACCCAATCGGGTTGTGGCAGCACCAGCTGCAGCTGAGTGCAATTTATTTCAAACCCCAACCGCGCCGTTTCACACCACGGCCGGCGGGGGCTCCGCTACCATGCGGGCTCACCCAACAAGGAGACCCGCATGCCCGTGATCACCCACATCGAAGACCTGCGCCGCTTGGCCCAATGCCGGGTCCCCCGCATGTTTTACGACTACGCGGACAGCGGCTCCTGGACCGAAAGCACCTACCGCGCCAACGAAAGCGATTTTCAAAAAATCAAACTCCGGCAACGGGTGGCGGTGAACATGGAGAACCGCAGCACCGCCACCACCATGGTGGGCCAATCGGTGGCCATGCCCGTGGCCATTGCGCCCACCGGTTTGACGGGTATGCAACATGCTGACGGCGAGATACTGGCCGCCCGGGCAGCTCGCCGGTTTGGTATCCCTTTCACCCTCTCCACCATGAGCATCTGCTCGATCGAAGACGTGGCGAAACACGCTGGTGAGGGTTTCTGGTTCCAGCTGTATGTGATGAAAGACCGGGGGTTTATTGAGCGCTTGATCGACCGGGCCAAAGCCGCCAACTGTGGGGCCCTGGTGCTGACGCTGGACCTGCAAATTTTGGGGCAACGCCACAAAGACCTGAAAAATGGCCTCTCGGCCCCCCCCAAACTCACCCTGCCCAACCTCATCAACATCGCCACCAAACCCCGGTGGGCCCTGGGCATGCTGGGCACCCCACGCCGCCAATTTGGCAACATCGTGGGGCATGTGAGTGGTGTGGCCGACATGAGCAGCCTGTCGGCCTGGACCGCCCAACAATTTGACCCCGCCTTGAATTGGGGCGATGTGGCCTGGATCAAAGAGCGCTGGGGTGGCAAACTCATCCTCAAAGGCATACAAGACACCGAAGACGCTGAGTTGGCCGTGCGCTCAGGTGCCGACGCCCTGATTGTGAGCAACCATGGGGGGCGCCAGCTGGATGGGGCGCAAAGCAGCATCGAAGCCCTGCCAGCGGTGGTGCAAGCAGTGGGCAGCCGCATCGAAGTCCACATGGATGGTGGTGTGCGGTCGGGTCAAGATGTGCTGAAGGCCCGCGCTTTGGGTGCCCGGGGCACCTACATAGGCCGGGCGTTTTTGTACGGGCTGG
>JBEBBB010000260.1:0-3711 GCA_041158605.1 Pseudomonadota bacterium | reverse complement strand
CGGCCTGGGTTTTGTGGTGTGTTGCACCCCTGGCCTGGGCACAAGACATGGGCGTGCAGCAGTGGTTGGAGCGGCTGCACAACGCTTCGAGCAACCGGGCGTTTATCGGGACCTACGTGCTGTCGGCAGGTTCTGAAATGGCCGCGTCCAAAATTTGGCACATTTGTGACGGCCAACAACAAATGGAGCGCATTGAAAGCCTGACCGGCGCCCCCCGGACCACCTTGCGGCGCAACGACGAGGTCATGACCTTTGCAGCCGACACCCGCACCGTGCTGAAGGAAAAACGCGAGTCCTTGCGCTTGTTCCCCGACTTGAACAGCGCACCAGGTCAGCAAATCGCGGCGTTTTATGGTGTCAAGGTCCTGGGGCAGGAGCGTGTGGCCGGCCACGATGCCGATGTGCTGGTGTTCCAGCCCAAGGACAAGCTGCGTTTTGCCTACAAGGTCTGGGCGGAGCGAAAAACGGGTTTGGTGGTCAAACTGCAGACCCTGGCCACCGAGGGGCAGGTGTTGGAGCAGGTGGCTTTCACAGAGCTGCAGCTCGACGCCCCCGTCAAAATGGAAAACCTCAGCCGCTTGATGGCCAACACCAAAGGCTACCAGGTGCTGGAGCCCGATGTGAAACCCACCACCGCCGAAGCCCAGGGCTGGCGTTTAAGAACCCCTGTGGCCGGTTTTGCCTCGGTGGGTTGCCATGTGCGTGTGGACACCAGCGCTGGCCGCGCGGGTGTCATGCAGTGGGTTTTTTCCGATGGCATGGCCGCTGTGTCGTTGTTTGTGGAAACCTTGGACCCGGTTCGCCACTCCAAAGAGAAGTCGGCTGCAGCGGGTGCCACACACACGTTGGCCGGTCGGGTGGGCGACCATTGGGTCACGGCCATGGGTGAGGTGCCCGTCGAGACCTTGCGCCTGTTTGTGTCATCCCTCGAACGCAAACGTTGAGCCGTTCGGGGTTTTTCGGAGCCTGGTATGCGTGTTTTTGAAACCTTGCGCCGCCCTGTTGTGTGGGCGGGTTTGGCGGCTGCAACCATGGTGGCCGCGTTGTGGGTCACGCCCACCGTTGTCACCGCCCAATCGCCCGCCAACGGTGGCGCTGCAGCACCTTTGGTCAAAGGGCTGCCCGATTTCACCGAGTTGGTTGAGGTGGTAGGGCCCTCTGTGGTCAACATCCGGACCTTGGAGCGTGCGCGGGTGGCTGCCGGTGGCGGCGGTGCCGATGAGCAGATGCTGGAGTTTTTTCGCCGTTTTGGCATACCGGTTCCCCCCGGTGCGAACCCCCGCAACCCCAGGGGTGAACGCAACGACCGGGGTGATGGCGAAGAGAGGCCCAGGGGCGTTGGGTCGGGTTTTGTGTTGTCTTCAGACGGCTACATCATGACCAACGCGCACGTGGTGGACGGGGCCGATGAGTTGGTAGTGACCTTGCCAGACAAACGCGAGTTCAAAGCCCGTGTGGTAGGGGCTGACAAGCGCACCGATGTGGCCGTGGTCAAAATCGAGGCCATTGGCCTGAACCCGGTGCGCATCGGTGATGTGGGCCGTCTCAAGGTGGGCGAATGGGTCATGGCCATCGGTTCACCCTTTGGGCTCGAAAACACCGTCACCGCCGGTATCGTCAGCGCCAAACAACGCGACACGGGCGACTACTTGCCGTTTATCCAAACCGATGTCGCGATCAACCCGGGCAACTCCGGTGGCCCCTTGATCAACATGCGGGGCGAGGTGGTGGGCATCAACAGCCAAATCTACTCCCGCTCAGGGGGGTTTCAGGGCATCTCTTTTGCCATTCCCATAGACGAGGCCGTGCGGGTATCGGACCAGTTGCGCAGCACGGGCAAAGTCACCCGCGGGCGCATAGGGGTGTCCATAGACCAGGTCAGCAAAGAGCTGGCAGAGTCTTTGGGGCTGCCCAAAGCAGAAGGGGCTTTGGTACGGGGTGTAGAGCCCGATGCCCCTGCGGCCAAAGCGGGTGTGGAGCCCGGCGACATCATTGTGCGTTTCGACGGCAAACCGATCGAGAAATCGGCCGATTTGCCACGTTTGGTGGGCAACACCAAACCCGGCACCTTGTCGACCGTGACCGTTTGGCGCCGTGGGGCTTTAAAAGACCTGCGGCTCACGGTGGCCGAGGTGGCGCCTGACAAAGTGGCCCAGGCGGGGTCCACCCCAGCCAACAAAGAGCCCGCGGCGGCGGTGCAAAGCGCGGCATTGGGTTTGGTGGTGAGCGACCTCTCTGCTGCCCAACGCGCCGAATTAAAAGTCCGTGGAGGTGTGAAAGTGGACAGCGCCGAAGGGCCTGCCGCCCGGGCGGGTTTGCGCGAGGGCGACGTGATTTTGGCGGTGGCCAACCAAGAAACCCCCAACGCCAAGGCGTTTGAAGCCGCCGTTGCCAAGCTGGACCGCAACCGCCCTGCCAGTGTGCTGGTGCGCCGGGGCGATTGGGCCCAATACGCCTTGATCCGACCCAACGGCCGTTGAATCCGGGTTTTTGCCTACAATCCATACCCTAACCCACCGCAGTTGCCGGGTTGTAGTTTGCAGGCGCGTCAGCTGCTGACGCGCCTTTTTTCTAGGGTTGTTCCCGGTGCTGCCTGCGACCCGAGCCTGTATCCCCCCCGATGAACCACATTCGCAATTTTTCCATCATCGCCCACATTGACCACGGCAAGTCCACCTTGGCCGACCGGTTGATCTCGCGTTGCGGCGGCCTGAGCGACCGCGAAATGAGCGAGCAGGTGCTCGATTCCATGGACTTGGAAAAAGAGCGGGGCATCACCATCAAGGCCCAGACCGCGGCCTTGCAATACAAGGCGCGGGATGGGCAGATCTACAACCTCAACCTGATCGACACCCCGGGCCACGTGGACTTCTCCTACGAGGTCAGCCGCTCTTTGTCGGCTTGTGAAGGCGCGTTGTTGGTGGTTGATGCCAGCCAAGGTGTGGAAGCCCAGACAGTGGCCAACTGCTACACCGCGTTGGAGCTGGGTGTGGAGGTGCTGCCGGTTCTGAACAAAATGGACCTCCCCAACGCCGACCCCGACAACGCCCGGTCCGAGATCGAAGACGTGATCGGTATAGATGCCACCGATGCCATTCCTTGTTCGGCCAAAACCGGCATGGGTATCGATGAGATTCTGGAGCTGGTGGTGGCCCAAGTGCCGCCACCCAAGGGTGACCCGGATGGCCCTTTGCGAGCCATGATCATCGACAGCTGGTTCGACGCCTATGTGGGCGTGGTGATGTTGGTGCGGGTGGTGGATGGCGCCCTGAACCGGGGTGACAAAATCAAGTTGATGGCCACGGAGGCCCTTTACAACGCCGAGAAGCTGGGTGTGTTCACCCCCCACAACGAGGCCCGTCCCAGTTTAAAAGCCGGTGAGGTGGGGTACATCATCGCCGGTATCAAGGAGCTGACCGCCGCAAAGGTGGGCGACACCATCACCGCTACCAAGACCAGCAGCGGTGCCAACTTGGCTTTTGCCTCAGAGCCCCTGCCAGGGTTCAAGGAAATCCAACCCCAGGTGTTTGCAGGCCTCTACCCCTCAGAGGCGAGCGAATACGACCAGCTGCGTGATGCCCTCGAAAAGCTGCAGCTCAACGACGCGGCGTTGCGTTACGAACCCGAGGTCTCACAAGCCCTGGGTTTTGGATTCCGTTGCGGCTTTTTGGGCCTGTTGCACATGGAAATTGTGCAAGAGCGTCTGGAGCG